>DASWHH010000523.1:0-4219 GCA_036398295.1 bacterium | reverse complement strand
CAGCGACGAATCTTGTCGCCCGTTCGTAAACGTTGTCCGCATCGAGCAATCCGGCAATCACCGCAACGCCGTCTGCGCCGGCCGCCAGGACCGGCTCCAAGTTATCGACGGTGATTCCTCCGATGCCGACTATTGGTAAATCCGTCATTGAACGCAGTCTCTGTACCAATCCGCAGCCTTTTTCTTTCAAGCCATTCTTGGTATTCGAGGAATAGATAGTTCCCACTCCTAAGTAGTTCGGCCGGCCTTTTTGCGCGGCGCGGTATTCTTCCAGACTGTGAACCGAGGCGCCGAGCATCCGCTGCTCGCCCAGGAGTCGACGGGCGGTATCGAATGGCAGGTCATCCTGTCCCAGGTGCACCCCCTCGGCCTTCACCGCCAGCGCGATATCTACGCGGTCGTTGATGATGAGCGGTACGCCAAGCTGAGTTGTGATCTCCTTGACTGCGAGAGAATCCTCGTAAAATTCTTTTACCGGCGATATTTTGTCGCGCAACTGAATGATTCCCGCGCCTCCCGCAATGATTTGCTCCGCAAGCTCCCGTATATCGCGAGTTCCGATCGCGCGTTTATCGAGAATGGCATATAATGACCAATCGATTTTTCGGTTAACGACGAAGGCATCCACGGCTAATATTTATTAATTACGTCGGATTACTGGATCCATCAATCCAAAACTCCATTACTCCTCGCTGTCATAACGGAGATTTCATCAAATTATAGAAATAGAGCTTGCCCGACTTCAAAATTCGTGAATTGTCAGGTCAATAGGGCCGCTGGTAAAACGGCGTTTTTACCACCTCGGCCTCCGCCTCTTTGCCGCGGATGGAAATTTTGATGGACGTGCCGAGCTCATGGAAAGGTACGTCGAGGTAGCCGATGCCAATTCCATTTTCGAGGCTCGGGGAAAACGTACCACTGGTGACATACCCGATCTCTTTGCCCTCCTTAGTGATTTTATAACCATGGCGCGGGAAGGCGCGGTCTTTCATCACGAAGCCTGTCAATTTTCTCTTCACACCCTCTTGCCTGGCCTTTAAAATTGGCGCACGTCCGATGAAATCGCCTTTGTCGAGCTTGGTGATCCAGCCCAGGCCCGCTTCGATGGGGTTGGTGGCCTGGTCGATATCGTTGCCGTACAGGCAGAATTTCATCTCCATGCGCAACGTGTCGCGCGCACCCAGCCCGATGGCTTCAATACCGAATTCCTTGCCCGCGTCCATGATGGCGTTCCACACGTGCACGGCCTGCTGCGCCGCGCAGCCTACTTCAAAGCCGTCCTCGCCGGTATAGCCGGTGCGCGAAAACACGACATCGACGCCCGCCAATTCTCCTTTTCCGAACCAGTAGTATTTGATCGCGGACAAATCAATATCCGCCAGCTTTTGGAGAGTTGCTTCGGCTTGGCGACCCTGGACAGCAAACAGTGCGTACTCGTCGCTGATGTTGGTCAACTCCGCTTCTGGCAGCGCATGCTGTTGCATCCACTCCCAGTCTTTCTGCAGGTTCGAGGCGTTGACGATCACCATGAAATGATCTTCGAAGCGATACACAATCAGATCGTCAACGATGCCGCCGGTTTCATAACAGAGGGCAGAATATTGCGCGCGGTTGGGTACCAGCTTGCTGACGTCGTTAATGGTCAGCCGCTGCAAATATTCTTCGCCGCGGCTGCCTTTAATGATGAATTCGCCCATGTGCGAGACGTCGAAGATCCCCACCGAGCTGCGTACCTTTCTGTGCTCCTCGAGAATTCCCCGGTATTGCACCGGCATCCAGTACCCGCCGAACTCCACCATTTTTCCGCCGAGGTTCTTATGCGTATCGTAGAGCGCGGTTTTTTTAGCTTCCAAGTGTCACAATCCTGTGTTTGGTTCAACCACAAGTACGCCTGGGTCACAAAGTTCGAAAAAGAGTTTGCGGCAAAGGAATATTAACCTTCATACCGGATTAAACCGCAGAGAGCGCCCGCCTGCCAAAGCGAAGCGGCCTGCCTGTGCAGACAGGCGGGCAGGCAGAGAACGCGGAGTTGCATTTTTGTGAATTGAGCCGAAATTTTTGATTTGAAAAAAAATTCATTCAAGGTCTGTTT
The DNA here is from genome assembly GCA_036398295.1 of bacterium. GTDB lineage: Bacteria > Zhuqueibacterota > Zhuqueibacteria > Oceanimicrobiales > Oceanimicrobiaceae > DASWHH01. The sequence continues at coordinate 2,127 of DASWHH010000523.1, read as the reverse complement.
GAAATCTGAAGCCATAAATTTTTGACGTCTCTGCGTTCTCAGCGACAATTGTTCGGGCTACATATCTTTGAGAGCCTTGCGAATGCGCTGCAGCCCCTTATCAATATTTTCAATGGAATTGGCATACGAGAACCGCAGGTAGCCCTCGCCGTATTTTCCAAAAGCGGTTCCCGACAGCACTGCGACACCTGCATTATTGAGCAGATGATGCTCCAGCTTCTGTGAGGAAACGCGGAGCTTTTTGACGTTGGGGAATACATAAAACGCGCCCTTGGGGACGATGCAGCTGATACCCGGAATGTCGTTGAGTCCAGCCACAATGAAATCGCGCCGTTTGCGAAACTCTTCCACAAAAGCGTCCACTTCATCGGTTGGGCCTTTCAGGGCTTGGATGGCTGCGTATTGCGAGAAAGTCGATGTGCAGGAGTTGCTGTTAATTATCAGTTTTTCGACCTTTTTGGCCAGTTCTTCCGGCATCACGCCCCAACCCAATCGCCAGCCGGTCATCGCGTAGGTTTTGGAGAAGCCGTCCAGCAGGATGGTCAAATCCTTCATGCCCGGCAGGGAGTAGAAGCTTTCGTGCTGGCCTTCGTAAATGATGTTTTTGTAAACCTCGTCACTGAGCACGAGGATATTTCGTTGCCTGGCGACTTCCGCAACAACCTCCAGATCGCGTTTGGTTAGGATACCTCCCGTGGGATTCTGTGGGGTGTTAACGATGATCATTTTGGTGCGATCGCTAACCAGAGAGCGGAACTCTTCGGGATCGAAACGGAAATCCTTTTCTTCGATCAACGGCAGAGGCACCGGCGTGCCGCCAACAAAGTTGATCACCGATTCATAAATGGGGAAGCCGGGATTCGGATAGATGACTTCGTCGCCTTTTTCGATGCATGCGAGGATGGTAAAATAGATGATGGGTTTGGCACCGGGCGTCACAATCACTTCTTCTACCTTGGCTCTCACACCGCGGCGATGCTGCACTTCCTCGACGATGGCCTCGCGCAGGGGGCGGATGCCGGCCGAGGGTGAGTAGTGGGTTTGTCCTTCCCGCAGCGCCGCCACCGCGGCTTCGATAATGTGTTTCGGAGTGGTGAAATCGGGCTCGCCGATTTGCAAATGGATGATGTCTTTTCCCTGCGCCTCGAGCGCTTTGGCCCGCGCCATGACTTCAAACGCCGTTTCGGTGCCGAGGCGATTCATTCTTGCGGCAAATTTCATAATTTATTCTCCTGAATTTGTTCTCTACAGGATCGATGTGTCATAAAGTCGCAAAAAGATAGTGAAATTATCGACCAGAGTCAAGCACCAGAAAGCAAAAAACCAGCGGCGGCTAACACGCTGGTTTTGCATAGGTCAGGTCGTATTTTGTGGGCGTCAGGCAAACATCAAAGAACGCGGCGCAAATCGTTGAAAAAGATGAAGACGATCAGAGCCAGCAAAAAGGCCATGCCGATTTTCTGCACCACGAGGGTGGTTTTGGTGGAAAGCGGTTTGCGGCGAATGCCTTCGATTAGCAGAAACACCATATGTCCACCATCAAGAACAGGAAAAGGCAGCATGTTAAAAAAAGCGAGATTCAAACTGATGACCGCAGTGAACGCCAGCAAATATTGAAATCCCAATTTAGCGCTTTTGCCGGCTTCCTCGGCAATGCGAAGCGGCCCACCTATGGCATCCTTAACCGGTTCTTGTCCGGTGATGATCAATTTCAGGGCATAAACCGTCAGCCTGAGAATGTTGTAAGATTGCGTAAACCCCGCCTGCCAAGACTCGGCAAAACCACTTTGTCGGAATTTGATTTTCGGGCCAATGCCGATTAGCCCGATGTTGCCCTCCGGTTGCCGCTGCGGCGTGACCGCGGACCGAAACGTCTGCCCGTCACGTTGCCATTCAATAACTATTTCCTGCTCGGGGTTTTTGTGGATGATGGTGGTTAGCTCTTCCCAGGTTTTGACGGGCTGGCCATTGATCGCGCTGACGGTGTCGCCGGGTCGCATCCCGATGGCTTCGGCGGGTTTGCCCGGCAAGGTTTCCCCGATGGTGGTGCCGTCGAGGCCTTCGCCAATACCCACGAAGTAAAATAACAGCGAGTAAATCGCAACGGCGGTGAGAAAGTTCATGATG
>DASWHH010000522.1:0-5990 GCA_036398295.1 bacterium | reverse complement strand
AGTTTTTGGTCGGGGCTCGAATTCTTTTTGTCAATGTTTTTACTCATGCAAATTAATGAACGACAAAATCGCTGCTTGTAAATCGCCATGATAACGCTTGTTGACAACCGTCTGAAAACGCTGTTCAATCTCAGGAGCAAGGCTATCAAATAGAGGGTTAAGTCGCATCAAGCCATCTTTGCCCATAAAGTCTGCTGGACTGCGCACACCCATTATGTTATCTTTCAAAACATGCGTATAGATCATCGTTGTGTTCACATCCTCGTGTCCGAGTAATTCCTGCACGGTTCGAATGTCATATCCAGCTTGCAGAAGGTGAGTCGCAAAAGAGTGCCTTAAGGTGTGACAGCCAGCATGTTTAGTAATCTGGGCTTTGCGAATGGCCTTTTTAACTTCCTTTTTTACCCCGTGAGATAGCCACTGATCCTTTTTTTGATATATCTTTTGCCCCATGACGATTTCAAATATTTTTCTCTTTTTGTTGCATCTTGTCTATTCAAGCATCCTTCCCAATAAACTAATGTTAGCGGAAAGCGATTTTTTGTCGAAGCTACTTTTCCTGAATTATGATATTTTATCCTTTCCGATATGTTTGCGGTATAACCGACATAAAAATAATGATCTTTTTCAGATTGTAATACATAAACATAATAGTATTTGCTCATATAGCAACCAATAGCAACCAGCAATTTAATTATCTCACGGGGTAAACCGCACTTTCATCGAGATGGTGACGCTGGATGACGTCCGAACGCGGGTCTTTGGATAGTTTCGATGCCGGGAAGACGTATTGCCAATGCCATTCCTTATTGGCCTTAGGGAATTTCCGATCCAGGGCGTGCGGCATGTAAACCGTGCCATAGCCACCACGCAAGTCCTGCTCGTGCTGTTCTTTGACTCTGACAAGATGTTCCTGTAAAGGTGTAACTGCCGACCCCGGCAGCATCGTGAGGCGGTCCTTCATCCCTTTACCCTCCCGCACGGTGAGCTTCTTGCTGGCAAAGTCAATATCTTTAACGCGCAGTCGCAGGCACTCTATCAAGCGCAGTCCAGAGCCGTACATGAGAACGCCCGCGAGCCAATAGATGCCGTCTAAATTGCGCAACACTGTACTGACTTCCTGCGGCGTGAACACTTCCGGCAGCTTTTTCGGCTTCTTGGCCCAAATGACCGTATCGCCGAAGTTCTCCAGATCGATTCTCAGGACTTCGCGATACAGGAACAGAATGGCATTCAGCGCCTTTACCCCGTGAGATAATTTTTCAGCCGATTCTTAATATATCTTTTGCCCCAGGCAGATTTGAGATATTTTTCTCGTGTGATTGCATCGTTTTGATCCAAACATCCCTCCCAATAAACCAGCCGGATTGGGCGCCTATTTTTTGGTTGACTTGACTATCCCTTCTGTATGCTCCTTTATTCTACGATTCAGATTTCTGGTGAAACCAACATAAAAATCTCTGTCTGGATCTGATTTGAGAACATATATGTAGTGTATCGCATGGCCCTTATATCTCACGGGGTGAATTCTGAGTCGAGGCGGCGACATTGCCATTGACAGCTAAGTGGGTGAGGAATTGCGTGACCTCAGCGGCGCCCATCTCTTGCGGATGGCGTTTGTTGTGAAAAACGATAAAGCGGTGCAACCAGCCGAGGTAGGCGTCTTCCGTTCTGCGGCTGTAATGTTTGGTGCGAATCACCTGCCGCACTCGTTCGAGCAATTTTGGTTGCCGGATGGCATCGACGGCTGAATCAGGTTTTGTTTCCATCTTGGTTTACGATCCGGTTGGTCAATCCCAGGCGCACAACTTCTTTATAGGGCAGCTCCCAGACCTGTTGTGTGCGGTTCCAGTTTCCACCCGCTGCCCGCACCTTCTTGCCGAGGGCTACTTCGCCATATTTGATACGAATGCTGGTTATTCTCTCCGGAGGTTTCCAGGGTACCGTCTCGATGATAAGCTCGACAGTTTTTATCCGAACTTTCCGTTCTCGGTCATAGCGATAGCGCACGCACATAAGCCTTTCGCCATATTTTTCGAGCAGCTTTTTCGTCCCCGGCTGGCCGGGCTTCAACTTTCTCATGGCTTAGAGGGAATTTTCAGTTTCATGTTAACCGCCTTCCAGGTGCGCATACCAGTTAACGACCCGTATAAGAAAGGAGAGGACTCAATTGGGGATAACAATTGAAAGTTAAAAACCTGAATTTGTGAATCAAGTTTTCTTATCTAATACCGGTCGCCAAAATGGTACTAACCTTTTGCTGAAAAGGTACGCACCATTTGATCGATTGGTACGTACCATTTGCTTCAATGGTAGTAACCATTTTTTTAGATTAGTACATTGAACCATCAAGTTCACGAAGAAATCCTCTCACGCTTCAACTGCGCTCTCCCAAAGGCAAAGCCATCCTAACCTTCCCTAGCAAAAGGGGAAGGGACGATGTGCCTTGTGGCCGTCCAAAAAGTCCGATACCGTTCGCCCTGAGCCTGTCGAAGGGCGTATAACTATCGCAGAAACAATGTGCTTCGACTAAGCTCAGCACGAACGGGCTAAGAAATTTTGGACTTTTTAAACAGCCCCAAGGGTGAGGTAAAATGGCAGACCAGGAATTCCATGTGCATCTTAGCAGCCTTTGCGTGAAAGTCTTGTGAAGTTAATCGCTATTCTTTCTCGTATCCAGCCGCGTCAATCACATTCTTGAACAGCTTGCCCGGACGGAAGCGTACGGTGTACTTTTTGATTTTTGAGGCTGCGAAATTTTCTTGCGAGTCTGCGCCTTCACTGCTGATGGTGAGTCCGAAATTGCCAAACTCACCTAATTTTACGATATTGCCATTGGCGATTTCGGCGGGAATGAGCTGCAGAAGAGCTTCCAGGGTGGCCATGGTATCCACGGTACTGACAGTGGAGATTTGGGAAATTTTTTGTGCCAATGACCGCAAACTGGTTTTGCCGGAGCTGACTGCCTGGGCATAGTACTTGGGTGGTATACTCCGGTCTGCTGGGTTTTGGCGGGCAACGACCTTATACTTGATTGGCATGGGAGCACCTCCATTGGGTTAAGATTTCTTACTTGTCATGAAATCCCTACCGTCCTTGAGTAGAAGTCGCTAACAACCAGGTATCGTCAGAAGTCGTTTGGTGTGGGATATGAATAAGGTAAAATGTTTTTCCAAAAAGTCAACATCATGCCGGGAAAAATTCTGGTGAATTCTTCTGCCGTGACTTTTCCCGAATCCGACTTTCTTAAAAGAAAGTCGGATTCTTTGTTATGCTCTCTCGGGCCGGAGCGCCCATGGGAAAAGCAGCGTAGGAGGAACTTTGAAAGCGGCGTGCGAGCGCAGAGGTAAATTGACCGCCGACCGATGCTATTTGAGCGACGCCGTGTCGATGACGAACCGGTACTTTACATCGTTGTTCAGTATTCGCGTGTACGCGTCGTTGATCTGCTGAATGGGGATGATTTCGACATCCGCTGTAATGTCGTGGGCCGCACAGTAATCCAGCATTTCTTGTGTCTCCGGCAGCCCGCCAATCAGCGACCCGGCGATGCACTTCCTCGTGAACACAATATTCAGCGCGGGGATCTGAATCGGCTCCGGAGGGAGTCCAACGCACACCAGCGTACCACCTGTTTTCAGCATCCCGAGATAGCTGTTGTAGTCATGCGAGGCGGACAGTGTGTCGAGGATGAAATGAAAATGGTTGGCGACGCGCGTGACCTGCGCAACATCGGTCGTGAGCACAAAGTCGTGGGCACCGAGCCGCTGGCTGTCTGACTTTTTCGAGGCAGACGTGCTGAGCACCGTGACCTCGGCGCCAAAAGACGCGGCGAACTTCACCGCCATGTGGCCAAGACCGCCCAGGCCAACGACGGCGACCTTATGTCCTTTGCCGATCTTCCAGTGCCGGAGCGGCGAGTACGTAGTGATGCCCGCGCACAGAAGCGGCGCAGTCTTGTCGGGAGCCAACTTAGGCGACACCTTCAAAACAAACCGCTCGTCCACGACGATCTTTGTTGAATAGCCGCCCTGGGTGACGGTCTTTCCGTCCTTTTCGTAGCCGCTGTAAGTCAGCACGAACCCGTTCTGGCAATGCTGCTCCAGGCCATTCGTGCACGACTCACATTCGCGGCAGGAATCGACAAGACACCCGACGCCAGCCGTGTCGCCCGGCCGGAATTTCTTGACGTCGCCACCGACGGCGATCACTTTCCCGATGATTTCGTGACCTGGGACCATGGGATACACCGACATACCAAAGTCGTTGCGGACGAAGTGGATGTCTGTATGGCAAACCCCACAGTGGGAGACTTCGATTACCACATCGTGGCGTCTGGGTGCACGTCGTTCGAAGCTGAACGGAGCCAGCGGAGAACCTGCGTGCTGAGCAGCAAAGGCCTTAGTAGGGATCATTGGCAAAAACTCCTTTTTTGATTAGATTTAAAGCAATAGTTTTTTGTTGGAGCTGTTTGTTATGCGACTCGCAAAATGCTTGTGAAAGTACCTCCAGTAGGTTAAGATTTCTTACTTGTCATGAAATCCCTACCATCATGGGCAGAAGTCGCTAACAACCAAGTATCGTAAGAAGTCGTTTGGTGTGAGATGCGAATAAGATAGAATGTTTCTCGAGAAAGTCAACATCATGCTGGAAAGATTCTGGTAAATCCTTCTGCCGTGCCTTTCCTCAGAAACCGACTTTCTAGAAGAAAGTCGGTTTCCCGTTATCTCCCACCTCGTTTAAATTTCCGTAATGTTCGACATTTCGCTTGCGGCGAGTCGATAGTTTTCGCTATCATGGGACGGACACTAAACAAGGAGGTGTGCCATGCTGCGTTCAACTCGATCATTCACACGGATGGGGGTAATGGTTGTCGTGCTGCTCTTCTTTGCCATCGGCGTTGCCAGCGCCGTCTCACCGGATGAAATGTCCATCACCACCAAGTCGGACGAAGCGCGGAAGCTGTTTCTCAAGGGGCGAGATCTGGCGGAACGCTTTCATCTCGATGACGCTCGTCAAATTCTGAACGAAGCAATTGTCAAAGACCCGCACTTTGCGCTCGCGCATCTTTTTCTTTACTACAATTCGTCATCGGCGATGGAAGCCGAGCAGCATTTGGCGGAAGCGGCCAAATCGGCCAACAGTGTATCCGAAGCGGAGCGGCTTGTGATCGAAGCCGAACAGGCCTTCAATAAGGATAATCCGGTGAGCGGCATCGCTCATTTAGAAAAATTAGTGGCGATGCTGCCCAAAGACAAACGGGCGCAGTGGACGCTGGGCATCCACTATGGATTGCGCGAACATAACGAGAAAGCCGTCGCGCAATTTCAAAAGGTTATCGCACTGGACAAGGATTTTGCGCCGGTTTACAACAGTTTGGGATACACTTATGTCAGCCTGAATGATTTTGAGAAAGCCGAAGAGGCGTTCCAAAATTACGTTCGCTTGCAGCCGGATGAAGCCAACCCGCACGACTCCCTGGCGGATCTCTACACCAAGATGGGCAAGCACGAACAGGCGATCGAGCATTATCAGCAGGCGCTGAAGATCAATCCTAAATTCAGTTGGTCGCAACGCAAGATTGGCACCAACCTGGTTTTTCTTGCACAGTATGAAGACGGGCGCACGGCCTTGCGCAAGGCAATGGCGATCGAAAGTCTGCCGGCGGAGCGGCTGCGGGATATGTCGCTGATCGTGGGCTCGTATTTGTACGAGGGCAAACCAGCGGACGCCCTGGCGGAATCAGAGAAAATAGCGGAGATGGCCGCCAAAGAAAATTTGCCGGAATGGATCGCGAGCTGTCATTTGCAAGAATGCGAGATTTATCGCGAGCTGAACGAGCTGGAAAAGGCGCAGGCGAGTTTGGAGGCATGTCGCGGCGTTGCCGAACACTCCGGGCTGCCCGACGTGGCTAAGACGAGTATCGCGCAGGAGATCTTGTTTCAGGAAGGGGTGCTGGCCGTCAAACGCATGGATTACCAAGTGGCAAT
>DASWHH010000521.1:0-7857 GCA_036398295.1 bacterium | reverse complement strand
AGCCGGGCAAAGCCGGAGCTTCAGCAACGTAGTAACCGGATTCATCCCTTTCGATTGTGACATTAAACTTCATTTATTTCAGAGGTGGTATTCCGAGATCTTTGCAAATCTTTTTAGCGAGAAGATCACTTATTTCATTGTGCCTCGGAACCGCCGACCTCTGGTTCAGTTTCGGGTTGAGCCACCAGGAATGACGCCCACCTTCCCGGACAAATTCGCAACCTTGAGCACGCAGATAGCGGACCAACTCCCTCCGCTTCATATCGCGATCGGTTCTTCCTGGAAATTACTTCCCGCGGCCGCTATAGCATCCAGTCTATTGAATTCAAGAGCCTCTCGTAATGTTACTTTCAGGGTTTCGAGTAATTCATCACGAGTGGCTTCCTGGCAATTCACGCCTGGTACTTCCTCTATCCAGCCGATCCACCAATCGCCGTCCTGCTTAATTACAGCGTTGTAGGTATTATTCATCATTTTTGTTTTCCTCACTTCAATCTTCAATCAACTTTCTCAAGGTTCTTGTAGTATGCTTTGGCCTCGTTTAGTATTTCGGTCGCTCTCCCACCACTTGAGCACCCGCAGCGCGCGGAGCGTGTTCCAACGGCTGGACGCACCGAGGCGCTCCAGCTCGAAGTAGGTCTTGCCTTTGTACGAGTGTTGTAACGTCCAGCGGCCGTCCTCTCGCCGGCTCCTGTGAACAATGTCGATGGCTTCGGCGAGGCGCTGGTCGCGGGGCGCGTTGACAGTTTGAAAATAGTCAAGAGCGCGGAGGATGTCGTAGTGCCAGCGCGGCGGGAAAACAAAGCGCGTGAACTCCGATTTGATGATTTGGCCGGTACGGTGGGAGCGGAACAGCCGGTGCTCTAAGAGGAACTCGCGCCCACGAAGCTGCGCAGCTCGTACTACCCGCAGTTTGCGCCCCCGTCGTTCGTAAAGCCGCAGACCTTCGAGCGCACTAATGGTCGTATGAACGGAGGCGTGGGTCGCGCCCTCTGGACGCCGGCAGTTCCACCCGCCGTCGGGCATCTGCTGCTCCAACAAATGGTCGGCAATGGTGTCGAGACGGTCGTCGTCATACTCGAAGTGCGAGAGGATGGAAAGCACCATCCCGGTAACACACGTTTCGCCGCGACGCGTCCATTTTGTCCAGGTACCGTAGCCGATACCACCGTCGGGCTGGAGGCCGCGGTCAAGTAGGAGTGCGCAGGCTTTTCGCGCTTTTCGGTTGTTAGCGGGAAGACCGAGGTCACGCAGCAAAAGCATGGTGTAAGTTGTCGAGATCCACTTTGGCGAATAAAGCCCGCCGTCCGACGACAGCCCGCCGGCCCATGTGCCCTCGGGGTCTTGCTTGGCGAGCAATCGAGCGCCCCAACCGTCGCGTGCTATTTTTCTCCGCTCTCTATCCACTTTACTTTCCCCGGCCCCGACCAAATCTCGCAACACCTGCCAACGAATCGCCGGGTCGCCGTCGAGGAGCCATTGGATGTCTTTATCGGTCCGTGCACTCTGGGTCACTTGTATCGGATTCATACTCTTCATCCAAGAATCTCTTCGATTTTCTTTTTGCCTAGACTCTTTTTCACGATTTCTGAAGCAAAGTTCGCTCAACCTCTTTGGGCACTTCGATTAAAACAAAATACTCGGCTGGATACAGGTAATCCTCGCCGCTTTCATCAATGACCGCAAATCGCCGTCCTTCGCCGCGTCGTCATCGGGCAGCACTCGATAAATTTTGTGCAATTCTAATGAGGCGGGATAATCAGAATTGTTGATACAGACAGCAAATTGACGGCCGGGGTGTTTATCGAATCTTTCAGCAAAATTAAGGACCGTATAACCTACCACCTTCTTGGTATCAGGTTGTAATCGAATTAAAAAACCATCCACCGTTTCTTGTGAAATAGCGGCTTGAGACGGACCGAATGAGACATACATTACGACTCCATTTCGGTCATAAGAGAATTCGATAATTTTTCCGTTTACTTTCATTTTACTTTATGGGAAATAACGATAAATGTCTTTTCGGTGTAACGCTCTTTCCAAAATCACCACGTCATCTTCGGTTTTAATTGCGACCCGATAAGAACCAAAACGAATCTTGTAATGAGAGGAGTATCCTGTCATCTTTTCGATTTTGCCACTTTCAAAAATTGTTTCAATTTAGGAAGCTTTTCAAAAACAAACCCCTCGATCTCTCCTCGTATCGGCGAAGGAATTTTGGAGAGGTCTTTAAGAAACTTCTTATGATATTCAATCTTCAATCAACTTTATCAAGTTTCTTGTAGTATGCTTTGGCCTCTTTCAGGCTGAGTCTTTCGTCTTCTTCATTTTCCTTCATTAATTGCACCAAAGCATAGCTCTCAAGAACCTCTTCGATTTTCTCAAACGTCTCAATATCTAGTTGAACGGCAACTTTGCGGTTTTGCTCGTCGACAATATATCTCTTCTCTATTGTGTCCATTTCATTCACCTTGTTTTTGAAATTCAAACTCGCAAACCAGAGGTTTGCGTTACAGCCGCAGCACCCCGGTTTTATACTCCGGAATATCCGGATTATTTTGCGCCATTTCAAGTCCCCAGATCAAAGTCTTGCGGGTGTCGCGAGGATCGAGGATGCCGTCCGTCATCAGGCGCGCGGCGGAGAAATACGGTGAGGCTTCAGACTCGTATTTCTTCACAAGCTCGGCGCGGAATTTCTTGCGGGCTTCGTCGTCCAAATCTTTTTTAGTGAGCAGCACCGTGTCTGCCGCGATGCCGCCGTCCATCACCGCCACCCGCGCGGTGGGCCACGAGAAAATCAGCCGCGGGTCGTAAGCCTTACCACACATGGCGTAGTTGCCAGCGCCAAAACTGTTGCGGATGACCACAGTGAATTTCGGCACCACCGAGTTGGCCTGCACGTTCACCATCTCTGCGCCGTCTTTGATGATGCCGTTGTTCTCCGCCATCTTCCCCACCATGAAGCCGGTGACGTCGTGCAGAAAAATCAGCGGAACCAGGCGTTCGTTGCATAGCATAATGAAGTGCGACGCCTTGTTGGCGGAGTCACTATAAATGACGTTGCCCATCTGTACCTGCGGCGGCTGCGGCCGGCCAAAAGCATCGGGCGGCATTTGTCGCTGCACCGCCTTGCCCTGGTTGGCGACGATGCCCACCGCGAATCCGCCAATGCGAGCGAAGCAGCAAATCAGCGTCGGACCGAAGTGCGGCTTGAATTCCTCGAAGCGGCTGCCATCGACGATGCGGGCAAGAATCTCGCGCATTTCGTAGGTGCCCGTCGGCGAAGCGGGCAAAATTCCCAAAATTTCCTCCGGATCGCAGTCCGGGTCTTCGGCGCGGATTCGATCAAACGGCGCTGGCGAACGTTTTCCGATCGCAGCCACTTGATCGCGAATCCACTGAATCGCATCGTCTTCGGAGTCAAATTGATAGTCCGCCACGCCGCTGATGGCGTTGTGCATCCTCGCGCCGCCGAGGGTTTCCATGTCCACCACCTGTCCCAACGCTGATTGCACCAGAAATGGCCCGGCCAGAAACATGCTGGAGTGGTTGCTGATCATCGCCAGGTCACTGCTCATGCCCGGCAGGTAGGCGCCGCCGGCAACGCAAAATCCGAAGACACAGGAGATTTGTGGAATGCCCATCGCCGCCATTTTCGCATTGTTCCTAAATATACGGCCAAAATGCAGTTTGTCGGGAAAAATCTCCGCCTGGCGTTGCAGGTTCACACCTGCGGAGTCCACCATATAAATGATCGGCAAGCGATTGTCCATGGCGATTTCCTGAGCACGCAGATTCTTTTTGCAGGTGGTTTCCACCCAGGCGCCGGATTTCACCAACGGATCGTTGGCCATGATCACCACTTTTTTGCCGCCCACGGTTGCGACGGCGATGATGGTTCCCGCCGACGGATAGCCACCGGGAATGTCGGGGTACATGTCGTACGCCGCCAGCGCGCCGATTTCTAAAACCTCGGTGCCGGGATCGATGACCCTTTGAATCTTTTCCCGTGCTGGATATTTGCCGCGTTTGCGCAGCCGCGCTACCGCTTCTGGATTAACCTCCCTGACTTCTTTCAATTTCAGATTTAATTCGCTCACCAGCCCCAGCATATGACTGCGGCGATGTTTATAGTCGTCCGATTTCTTGTTAATCTGGCTCTGGTATTTTTTCATAGATTGAGTCTATTGAGTTCTTGGAGTTCATAGAGTTCGTAAAGTTGTTGAGTTGAGTTACGGATTAAGGCGACTCAAGGACTCCAAGAACTCTATGAACTCCACAAACTCCCTTCATCTCAAATCCTTCACTCGCAACTGCAGCGACTTGCGCCCCTGCCATTCGTTTTCTTCGATGACATAAACCATCTGCACCCCGCGCTCACCAGAGTTGACTCGATACAACAGATCGCCTAAGTTGAAGCCAATCGCATCCATCACAATACCATCCTGACGGACTTTGAAGCGCAGGTGGTTTTTGCCAACGACGCTGGCCGCACCCACCACCTGTAAATCCTTGCTCAGAAAAACCGGGCGCATGTTGTGCGGGCCGAAGGGCGCCATGAGCCTGAGCAATTTCAAGAAATCTGCGCTGATTTCGCTGAAGCGCAGCTCGCTATCAATCCACAGCTTTGGGACGAGCTGCTCGGGTGTCAGGGTTTCGGCTGCCACCTGATTAATCGCTGTTCGCAGTCTTTGGATGTTGCCGCTTTCAATGGAAAGCCCTGCGGCATATTTGTGCCCACCAAACTCCTGCATGCAATCGCGGCAGTTTTCCAATGCGCGATAGATGTCAAATCCAGGTATGCTGCGCGCCGAGCCCCGACCTTTGCCGTCTGCAGTCGCAATCATCACGGTGGGACGATAGTATCTTTCGGCGATGCGTGACGCAACAATGCCGATGACACCTGGATGCCAGCCCTCCTTTTCAAGAACGAGAACTTTTTGATTCTTGGGATCAAACTGCTTTTCGACGATCTCTACTGCCTCCAGGAACGTTTCTTCATCGATACTGCGGCGAATGCGGTTTTCCGATTCCAAAATGGCGGCGATGTTTTTGGCCTGATGCTCATCCTCGGTCGTCAACAAACGCACAGCGCGACCAGCATCGCCGAGTCGCCCCACCGCATTGATGCGCGGAGCAATGACAAACACCACGTGTCCCGTACCAATCTCTTCATCGACGACTCCGGACACGGCCAGCAGCGCGCGAAACCCGATGTTCTCCGTTTGCCTGAGGCGACGCAAACCAAACTTGACGAAGATACGATTTTCGTCCACCAGCGGCACGATGTCAGCGGAACTGCCGATGGCTGCAAATTCCAGAGATTTGTAAAGAATATCTTCGTCCAGCTGCAAGTGGGATTGCAGCGCTTGAATCAACTTGAAGGCCACACCGACTCCTGCCAGCTCCTTGAAGGGATAAGGACAGTCGGCACGTTTGGGATTAAGAATGGCCGTCGCCGGCGGCAGATCAGCGGCAGGTTGATGGTGATCGCAAACAATGACATCGAGGCCGAACTCGCGTGCGAGGGCGATTTCGGAATTTGCCGTGATGCCGCAATCAACTGAAATGATAAGCTGGAATCCGTGTTGATGGGCGTGCTGGATGCCGGCGTCGGAAAGGCCGTACCCCTCCACCAAACGATCTGGCACGTAAAATTCCGCGCTATGACCGAGGAGATGAAAAAAACGCATCAGCATCGAGGTGGCGGTGGTTCCATCCACATCGTAATCGCCGTAGATGAGAGTTTTCTCCTTTTTTGTGATGGCCGTTTCGATGCGTTTAACCGCTTCGGACATACCGGCCATCAAAAAGGGATCGTGCAGATTGGTAAAGTTGGGTTTAAAAAAACGCCGGGCGCTTTCAATATCTTCAATGCCGCGGTTCAATAAGACTCGCGCCAGAACGGGAGATGAGTTGAGTTGTTGGGCAAACTGGCTGATTTTTTCGGGAGGGTGGTTATTGAGTACTTGCCAGCTCAATTCCATTTGATGATCCTTTTGTTCGAGTTCATTAAAAATCCAAAGTAGCCCGGTAAGCCGAATTCTGTCTTCCCCGAAGAATCGGGGGAGGCGACCATTTATCTGGACCCGATGTCGCCATCGGGTTCAAGCGACCTACCCGTCCCGCCATCCCGACAAATCGGGAATTCGAGCGGGCCGCTCTCAAAGCGGGACATATTTGGTCTTGCTCCGGGCGGGGTTTACCTGGCTTCCGACATCGCTGCCGGAACGGTGAGCTCTTACCTCACCCTTGCACCTTCGCCTGTATCCCGACGAATCGAGACCATCGGCTGTATGTTTCTGTGGCACTTTCCGGGAGTCACCTCCCCTTCGCGTTACGAAGCGCCCTGCCCTGTGGAGTTCGGACTTTCCTCATCCCGACGAATCGGGACGCGGCCGCCTGGACTACTTTGGATTGCAGTTAGCTTTGCACAGCTCAAACAAAAACAGGAACGAGTCATAACAAAGTAGGGAACGGTCGCGCCCGTTCCCTACAAAAGAATACCAATATTGCTGGCGGGACTAAGATGTGACAACTTCGTTTTCATTCAAATAGATCAAAATCCGCCCACACGATTCGCAAAGAATGAGCTGATCCATAGTTCGGATTTCCATTGCCTTCTGTGGAGGTATCGCGCTGTAACAGCCGCCGCACGCATACTTATTCAATTCCGCCACTGTGTTTCGCCCTTTCACCTTTCGGATACGTTCGTACGTGGCCAGGATCGGCCTCTTGATTTGCCCTAACAATTCGCCGCGTTTTGTCTGCCATACCTTATACTCATCCTCAGTTTTGCTTATCTTCTGCTGTAGCTCATGTTCTTTGGTAACCAGGTTATCGTTCAGCCCGGCAATTTGCGAGTCAGAATTTTTGATGGCTTCGCTAAGCCCATCCTCCTTCTCGATCAATTCAAGAGCTTTGGTTTCCGTCTCATCAATCTTCTTTTCGATGCCTTCGATTTCAACCGTTATGGCGTCGTATTCGCGGTTTGATTTCACCGCGTACAACTGATCACGATACTTGTTTAATTTATCCTGCAAAACTTTGAGCTCGCCGTCCCAGTGAAATCGCAAACGCTTGGTTTCTTCCAAGTCTCTTTTCTGGGATTCACTGTTTTGCGTAAGCAGGCTCAGCTCTTCCTTCAGCTCCCTTACTTTCTGGGGGAGATCGCCTTTCAATTCCTCCAACGTTTGCAACTCATTGTCAACTTTTTGCAGCTCTATTAAAACAAGCAGATTATTCTTCAATTTTACAACCTCCGTCAATTGACCAAAACTTTCGTGAACACGTGGCCGCAATAAACAAAAAATGCACCACTAAGAGGTGCATTTTAATCATCGAGTTTTGAAGGTAAGTTTTTTGACGTATCAACTCTGAGTCCTTAAGATGCTGTACTTTTCCTCCGTCATTTCCTGAGTATTTGACCTTGATCATTCGCAATTCAGTTAACTTATCATGAACATGTGCTTAAAATGTGGGTCAATATATAAATTCGCACCCAAAAAAGCAAGAGTTTTAATGGCGGCCTCGATCTCCCCGTTCCCGACCACCACTAATTGCCTTTAACGTGGACATCCTCAAAGTGATGCCTGATGGTTTTGGCTTCAATCATGTAGATCACCTCCTCGCCAATATTAGTGGAGAGGTCGGCAATGCGTTCCAAATTCTTGGCTATCAAAGCTAGCGACAGGCACGCCGAGATACTCTTCACATCTTCCATCATGTAGGTTAGCAGCTCGCGGTTAATCTGATCCTCGAGGCCGTCGACGACATCGTCCTGTTCACAGACTGCCTGCGCCTTTGCCACGTCCCGTTGTACGAAAGCATCCAGCGAATCTTTTACCATGTTTTGCA
>DASWHH010000520.1:0-8802 GCA_036398295.1 bacterium | reverse complement strand
TTTCGCGAAACATTTTGGCGTGGGCGCTGAGCTGATGGTCAAGAAGCTCGACTATTTCAGCGAGCATGTTGAAACGGATGCTGGGGAAGTCATCACCGACATCTATCCTGATTTAAATGGCGACACGGCGGGCTTTATGTTGACGTTCACCATTCAATAATTACGCCGCTTCGAGAGGTTCTTCTTTTTGAGCGAAATTGGTGACCTCGACCTTTTTGACTGGCGCCGCGGCTGTCTTTTGCTGCGGCGCTGTTTTCACCAGCATCACACCCGCAACGATGATCAACGTAGCGGCTGCAACCATCCAGTCCAAACGCTCATTTAAGATCAACCAACCGAGAGAGACCGCAATCACCGGGTTGATGTAAGCATACATCGAGACAATCGACGCTGGCAGTTTCGCCAGGGCGTAAATATACGAACCGTAGCCGATTATCGATCCAAAAACCAGTAGATAACAAATAGCCGCGAGGCCTTTGGCGCTGAAATGCAGTCGGCTAAACTCACCGGCGATCGAGCCGACCACGATGAGTACCAATCCGGCAACAATCATTTGCACCGCTGCGCCCATGAAGGGGTGACTTTTGAGATTGCGGTATTTTGAGTAAAGCGATCCCGCTCCCCAGGCAACAGGCGGAATCAACATGGCGATAATCCCTTTCAAATAATTCGGATCGACGGAACCCTGTAAATCTGGCCACAGCAATAACACCAGTCCGAAAAATCCCACCAGGATGCCGAGCACTTTTTTTAGATTCAATTTGTCGCCATGCGGCAGAGCTGCTTCCATCCCTACCATGAAGAAGGGGAGAGTTGCGACGATCAGGGCCGCCAGGCTGCTCGGAATCCATTGTTCGGCCCACACCACCGTGCCATTGGCAATGGTGAGCAGGGCGATTCCGATGATGGCATTATCCAGTAACTCACGACCCCGCGGCAATTTGTAGCCCTTTGCCAAAAGGAAGGGCATGAAAACCAGGCCCGCGGCCAGGAAGCGAAATCCTGCAAACAGAGCAGGGGGGATGCTTTCCACGCCAATGCGGATAGCGAGGTAGGTTGTTCCCCAAAAAAAGCACACCGCCGCCCATGCAGAATATGCTTTAAAAGTCTCTTTGCGATCCATTCGATTTGTCCCTTATGTTGAACGAGCAAAATTTAGAAATTTTGAAACCAGACACCAACCGATTCTTGCTAAGATCAAACCAGAAGAATTTCGAACAAGGAATATCGAATGTCGAACCGCGAAGGAAAACTTCATCATTCGACATTCCTTGTTCGATATTCGATATTCAAAAAGGCTCCTTATAGTCATTTGCTATAATCATTTCTTCGCAGAAGCGTTCCACCTATTTTTTCAAAATAAGTTTGCAGCACGATGGTGGTTTTGGTCGTCATCTCCAGAGGTGTTTTCTTGAGTAAATTAACGATCTCATTGAGCTGGTTAATATCCGCTGCCCGTACCTTGAACAGAAAACAGTCCTCGCCAGCAACGCTGTGGATTTCCAGAATTTCGCTTCGTTTGGCCAAATCGCGCAAAGCTTTGTCGACTTCTTTGTTAACGGTTCCGGCATATCTTGCCGATATAAAGGCGGCGATCGACTGGCCAACAGCCACCGGATCGACGATCGCTGTGTAGCCCCTGATGACGCCGGTTTGTTCCAACTTTTTGACGCGCTCGGTCACCGCCGGTCGCGAAAGTCCGATCTCATCGGCGATTTGTGCATGGGGCGTGCGCGCATCATTTAACAGGTAATCGACAATCTTTTGATCGACGTCGTTCATTGGAGATCCTGACTATTAGTAAGAATTATAAATAATTTTCCTACCATACGACGGAATTTAGTGAGTAGTTCCAGCGAATAGAAAAAATTTCAAGAAAATAGTCCGCTTGATAAAGCCCGGCGGTTTCTCAGGGATAGTAATAACTGAGTTGCTTTTCTCGACCAGGGGAATAAAAGCTCGTTCACTGACAGCTTGCCGAGGAGCAAACCACGCAGGAACAATACCTAACGCGCTTTGTCAATCGCTAGCATGGTTTCTGCCGAAGTGACGCAAATAAAACTTGACTTTAGTTTATGGAACCTTATTTTGGGGATCACCGTTATACAGAGCAATTACACAATCTGATAGGAAGAATGCAGCACTCGATAAAAACCTTTTCAGCAATTCTGATTCTGCCGGTCATGCTCTTGAATCTCACGTTTGTGGGTAGTTCTGTTTGCCAATCGATGCCCGGGATGGAGAAGATGTCGTGTTGTAATCCCGCCCCTACCTCCTGTGAACTCCCCGGCGCGCAACTGGAGAAGGCCAGTTGTGGCTGTGCGATGACCAAAAGCACTCAAGCGAATGCTAATGTCATTGGTTCCTCCGAAACTTTTAGAGTCGGCTCAAAAGAGCTTTACAAGACTTTTGTTGCTGTCGTTTCTTTCGACCAAATCGAAGTAGATACACGACTGTTTTTCTCCGCGAGTTTCGACCTCTATCAACAGCCCAAATTTCTCAACTCACAAAAAATCTACGTTTTTGTCTCCTCGTACCTGATCTGATTTTCCTTCTCTCAACACTCTCTTTAGCCACGCGATTGTTCTACAATTAGTGGTGCGTTTAGTTAGGCGCAAATTTGTCTGTTTTATCAATTTTTAGATCAGGTGTGGCATGAAAAAAACTTCAGGCTATTGGTTATTTGGCCTCCTTTCAATTTGTGTCGCGGCTTCGGGATTGGCCCAGAACGGCGACATTCTCAATCTCGATGAATTGATTGCGGGGGCGTTGAAGAGCAACCCGAGTTTACAGGCGGCGCGCTTGCAAACCGCAGCTGCCCGAACGCAAGTCCGACAAGTGCGGGCCTGGGATCCTCCTCAAGTTGGTATTGAGTTTTATCAGACTCCGATTCAAGCGTTTCCAAATCCCGTCAGCGAGGGCATGGAAACGGACTATTTCGTGCAGCAGATGATCCCGTTTCCCGGCAAGATTTCCAACATGGCGAAAGCCGCGCGCAATAACGTGGAGATGTCAGCGGAAAATTACAACGCGCTGGAACGCAGGGTCATTCGCGATTTGAAATCCGCTTACTACGAGCTCTACTTAGTGCAGCGCAAAATTGCCATCAATGCCGAAAACCAGGCCCTGCTGCGACAGTTTGTGGACATCGCCATGAAGCAGTACGAAGTCGGCATGGGCAAACAAGTGGACATCTTCCGCGCTCAGACGGAACTTTCAAGTCTTATCACAGAAGGCATCAACCTCGAACAGCAGCAGAAGGTCTCAGAGGCGATGATCAACACTATTCTCAATCATCCCGTCAACTCACCACTGGGTTACGTTCCAGATCTGGCTGATACTACCGCAACCTGGACTTACGATCAAATCATGCCTTTGGCCCTGAAAGTCCGCCCGGAGTTGAAAGCAATGGACTACAACATCAACATGAACAGAGCAGAATTGGCTCTGGCCAAACGAGAATACGTACCCGATTTGATGGTGCGGTTCATGTACAAAGATATGGCCAATACCGGCGACGACTTCTGGGCATTGATGGGCGGCGTCAGCGTGCCGCTGGCGTTTTGGTCGAAAGGAAAATTCAAAGGCAAGGTGCAGGAGAATCAGCTCAACGTCAAGCGCGCCGAGGAAGAGTACACCGAAGTGAAAAACATGATTCTGTTCGAGGTGCAGCGAGCGCTGGTCAAAGTTCAAAGCAACAAAAACGTTTTGACGCTGTACGAAAGCACCGTCGTGCCGCAGGCCGAACAGACGATGCAGTCAACGCTCGCGGCTTATCAAACTGGGAAGACGGAATTTCTGATGTTGATCGACGCCTACCGCATGTTGCTGATGGCGAAGCTGGACTACCACATGGCGGTCATGAACTACATGACGAGCCAAGCGCAATTGGAGCAGGCCGTGGGCATGGATATAAAAGAACTTTCGGCTCGCATTTTTGAGGAGTAATCAATCATGAAGAAAATAGGAATCATCGTGGTTCTGAGCATCATCTTGGGCGTCGCCGTTGGATACCTGCTGTTTCGACCCGCCGCATCCAGCAGCGACGGCAGCGCGATGAAATCATCAAGCGATAAATCGGAGAAAAAAATCCTTTATTATAAGGATCCGATGCATCCGTGGCTAACCTCGCCCAAACCGGGCAAAGCTCCGGACTGCGGCATGGACATGGTGCCGGTTTATGAAGGGGAAGAAGAGGCCGCAGCTTCCGGCAGCGCGATTAAAATCGATCCCACCGTGGTGCAGAACATCGGAGTGAAAACCGAGGAGGTGCAAAAGCGCCGCTTATCGAAAGTCATCCGCACGGTTGGCAAGGTGGATGTGGACGAAACCCGCCTGTATGCAGTGAACACCAAAATAATGGGGTGGGTGGAGAAGCTTCACGTCAATTACACCGGCCAACCGGTGAAGAAAGGTCAGCCGCTGCTCGAACTTTATTCGCCGGATCTGTTGTCTACGCAGGAAGAATACCTGACGGCGCTACGTTATCGAAAAGCGCTCAGCGGCAGCAGCGTCAAAGAGACGCTCGCGGGCACGGAAAACTTAATCGAAAGCGTCCGCCGGCGCCTGCAACTGTGGGACATCAGCGACGCCCAAATCTCCGAATTGGAAAAAACCGGCCAGCCCCGCCGTACCCTGACTTTTTATTCTCCCGCCGACGGCTTCATCATGGAGAAAATGGTGGTGGAGGGCGCCTCCGTGATGGCCGGTATGGATCTGTTCAGAATCGCCGACCTTTCGACGATCTGGGTGATCGCGGATATTTACGAACACGAGTTGCCGTGGATTAAACTCGGCGCGACCGCCGATATGGAGTTGCCTTACATTCCCGGCAAAACCTACTCCGGCAAAGTTACTTTTGTTTATCCGATGTTGGCGATGGAAAGCCGAACCGCCAAAGTTCGGGTGGAATTTCCTAATCCTCGGGGCGAGATCGAATTGCGGCCGGAGATGTTTGCGACCGTGCGAATTGGTTCGGACCTGGGAGCAGAAACCATCGCCGTGCCGGAGCAGGCGATCATTCGCAGCGGCGAAAGGCTCATTGCGGTCGTCGCGCAGGACGGCGGTTACTTCGACGTGCGTGACGTTAAAGGCGGAATGGTTGCCGAGGGTTACATGCAAATCCTCGAAGGCTTAGAAGAAGGTGAGCAACTGGTGGTGTCGTCGCAGTTCCTCATCGACTCCGAAAGTAACCTGCGGACGGCCGTTGCGCAATTCACAGGAGGTCATGCCGGACACGGTGGCCAATCGATGAACTCTCAAGAAAAAGAAAAAGCCGAGGATCACTCCGGCCACGACGGCCAACCTATGGCATCTCCGGAAAAAGAGAATTCAGAGGATCACTCGGGCCACCAAATGCCGCTGAAAAATAAAGAGATTGACCATTCCGGCCACGATATGTCTGAGCACTCCGAACATGACATGGGCGAAGTAAAAAAGCTTGCCGACAAGAAATACACCTGCTCGATGCATCCGGAAGTGATCGTGGATGCGCCGGGTGACTGCCCGAAATGTGGAATGCATTTGGTGGAAGTCAAAAAATAAATATGAGTGATGATAAGCGGTTTCCTGCTCATGGATTCTGGAGAAAGACATGCTACCTAAAATCATAGATTGGTCAATCCGCAACAAATTTTTGGTCATCCTAATGACCGTGTTTGCCATTCTTGGCGGCATTTATGCGATGCTCAACACGCCGGTCGATGCCATCCCGGATTTGAGCGACGTGCAGGTGATCGTTTACACCAAATACGAAGGCCAGTCGCCGCGAATTGTTGAGGATCAGGTGACGTACCCGTTGACGACCGCCATGGTTTCGGTGCCGCGCTCGACCGTGGTGCGCGGCTACTCGTTTTTCGGCTACTCGCTGGTTTATGTGATTTTTGAAGACGGCACTGACATCTACTGGGCGCGCTCGCGAG
Organism: bacterium; assembly: GCA_036398295.1. Taxonomy (GTDB): domain Bacteria; phylum Zhuqueibacterota; class Zhuqueibacteria; order Oceanimicrobiales; family Oceanimicrobiaceae; genus DASWHH01. Next base: position 2,881 of record DASWHH010000520.1, on the reverse strand, counting down.
TTTTGGAGTATCTCAACTACGCGGCGAATCGTTTGCCTCAAGGAGTGGTGCCGGCGCTTGGCCCGGATGCTACGGGTGTCGGTTGGGTGTTCCAATACGCGCTGACATCCGACCAACGCGATCTCGGCGAATTGCGCTCGATTCAGGATTGGTATCTCAAATACGAGCTGAGCGCTGTGGAGGGCGTCGCGGAAGTCGCCAGCCTCGGCGGCTTCGTGAAGCAGTATCAAGTCACTGTCGATCCCAATCGCTTGCTGGCCTACAATATTCCGTTGGACATGGTGATGATGGCGATTCGCCGCAGCAACAACGACGTTGGCGGCGAGAGCATCGAGATGAGCGAGACCGAGTTCATGATTCGCGGTCTCGGTTACATCAAATCGATAGATGATATCAAAATGATCCCGCTGATGGCGGACAAAATGAGCGGCACGCCGGTCTATTTGCGCGACGTGGCGGATGTGCAGATTGGCCCGGAAATGCGGCGCGGCATTGGCGAGCTCAATGGCGAAGGCGAGGCCGTGAGCGGCATCATTGTCATGCGCTACGGCGAAAACGCGCTGAAAGTCATCGATGGGGTAAAGAAGAAGCTGGAGGTGCTGAAAGCAGGCCTGCCGGACGACGTCAAAATCACCGTTGTGTATGATCGCTCGTCGTTGATTCAGCGGGCGATCAGCAATTTGCGCGAAAAACTGATTGAGGAAATCGCAGTGGTTGGGATTGTGTGCTTGATTTTTCTCATGCACTTGCGCAGCGGTTTCGTGGCGATTTTCACGCTGCCGACGGCCGTGCTGATCTCGTTTCTGATTATGTACTATCAGGGCGTCAACGCCAACATTATGTCACTCAGCGGCATCGCCATTGCCATCGGCGCAATGGTGGACGCGGCGATCATCATGATCGAAAATGCGCATAAGCACCTCGAACGCGACGCCGGCAAAAAAGATCACTGGGCGATCATCGCCGACGCTTCCAAAGAAGTCGGGCCGTCGCTCTTTTATTCGCTCCTCGTGATAACCGTTTCGTTTCTGCCGGTGTTTGCGTTGCAGCAGCAGGAGGGACGGCTCTTCAAACCACTGGCGTTTACCAAAACCTACGCCATGGGCGCGTCGGCGTTTCTGGCCATAACCATCGTGCCGATTTTGATGGGATACCTCATCCGTGGCCGCATTCGCCCGGAAGAGAAGAATCCCATCAACCGATTTTTGATACGAATTTACGATCCAGTTTTACATTTCGTCCTGCGCTGGAGAAAATCGGTGCTGGTGGCAGCGGTATTAATCTTAGTGGCGACGATTTTTCCATTCTCCCAACTTGGCGATGAGTTTATGCCGCCGCTTTACGAAGGCGATCTGCTTTACATGCCGACCACTTTGCCGGGTATTAGCGTCACCAAAGCGCGGGAGATTTTGCAGCAGACGGATAAAATCATCCGACAATTTCCGGAAGTACATCACGTCTATGGTAAAATCGGACGCGCTGAAACGGCCACGGATCCGGCGGGATTGGATATGCTCGAAACCACCATCATGCTCAAGCCGGAAAACGACTGGCGGGAGGGCATGACCGTGCAGAAACTCATCGATGAAATGGACGCCGCGCTCCGCATTCCGGGGCTGTCCAATGTTTGGACCATGCCCATCAAAAACCGGACGGATATGCTTTCCACCGGCATCAAAACGCCGGTGGGCGTGAAGGTTTCCGGGCCGGATCTGAAAACGCTGGAAGCCATTGGCATTGAAGTGGAGGCGGCGGTGAAACAGGTCCCGAACACGCTGTCCGCCTTTGCGGAACGCGCCGTCGGCGGCAACTACGTCGATTTTCATACCAATCGTGAAGAAGCTGCCCGTTACGGCTTGACGGTGGAGGATATTCACGATGTCATCCAATCGGCCTTGGGCGGCATGACCGTGACGACAACCGTGGAGGGCCTCGAACGCTACCCGGTGAATTTGCGCTACAGCCGCGAGCTGCGCGATAGCATCGAAGATCTGAAACGCGTTCTGATTCCCACGCCCACGGGTCAGCAGATTCCACTGGGACAGGTTACCACTATCAGCGTCAACAAGGGGCCGATGGTCATTCGCTCGGAAGACACGCGCCCGAACGTCTGGGTCTATGTGGACATCAAAGACATCGACGTGGGTACCTACGTGAAGATGGCGAAACGAGCGGTGACGGAAAACGTCAAACTACCGGCGGGCTACAACATCGTTTGGAGTGGCCAGTACGAATACATGGAACGCGCCAAGCAGCGGTTGATGGTGGTCATCCCCCTCACCATTGTTATCATCTTTGTGATCATCTTCCTCAGCACCAAGTCTGCCACTAAAACCTTCATCGTCTTTCTCGCCGTGCCTTTTTCGCTGGTCGGCGCGATCTGGCTGCTTTATCTTTTGGACTATAATCTCAGCATCGCGGTTTGGGTTGGCATGATTGCCCTCGCCGGCCTCGATGCGGAGACCGGCGTGGTGATGCTGCTCTATTTGGATGTCGCCCATGACAATGCCAAAAAGCAAGGACTGATGCGAACGTTGGGCCATCTACGAGAAGCGATCTATGAGGGCGCAGTCCGCCGTATCCGTCCGAAGGTGATGACGGTGGGAACCACCTTTGTCGGTCTGTTGCCCATCATGTGGAGCGCTGGCGCTGGCGCCGACATCATGAAGCGCATCGCGGCACCGATGGTGGGTGGATTGTTCACTTCACTGATGTTGGAACTGACGGTATACCCGGTAATTTATTATTTGTGGAAAGGCCGGGGGATGCCAGAGGAAAGTCAGTGATTTGGCCAATCGCAGCGAGGTAATGGAGTGGTGGAGTAGTGAACATGGATTGATGGATTAGTGGATTAATGGATCAATGGATTAATATTACTCTG
>DASWHH010000519.1:0-3981 GCA_036398295.1 bacterium | reverse complement strand
GTTGCCAGTAGCTCCTGCCGCGATTCCAGGTACCCGCGCAGCACCTTTGCCAGATTCTTGCCCAAAGGTACCAACCGTTGTCGCGAGCCTTTTCCGTTCACTCTTACAACCTCATTGACGAAATCGACATCGTTTAGATCGGTGTTCACCAGCTCGCGAAGCCGCACGCCCGTGGAATAAAAATACTCGAGAATGGCGCGATCGGTTATACCCGCAAAACCATCAACGTCAATTGATTGAATGGCTTTGAAAATGGTCTCGGAGTTGAAAAACGCCGGTAGTTTTTTTTCTTTCTTCAAGAAAAAGAGCGGCTGCGCCGGATTCAAGTCCAAGATTTCCCGGGCGCATAAGTACTTAAAAAAAGTTCGCAAGCACGCCAACTTCCGATTCACGGTTACAGCCTTTAGCCCACCTTTCGCAAGCATGGCCAGAAATGAGCGCACGGAGTTCTTAGAAGCATCTTTAAGTTTGGCGTCGGCAAGATATTGTGCAAATTGCCGAAGATCGGTCTCATAAGAGGTGAGAGTAAATTGGGAAGCATTTTTTTCGGTGCGAAGATGTTGGAGAAATTCATCGATGTAACGCTCGAACTCGTCAACCCTAAGCGACTTCACGATAGGTTTCCTTGTCTTCTTCTTTCGCTTCGGTCTTGCAAACCGCACAGTACAGGAATTCCCCCTTAGCCTGGGTATAGCGCATCTCTAAATACGGGCTCTGGCAATTCTTACAACTGATATTGACCGGCCGATTCCATGTGGCAAATTTGCAGTTCGGATAATTGCTGCAGCCGTAGAAAGTCTTGCCGCGCCGCGAACGCTTTTCCACGACCAAACCACCATCCTCGGGACAGGTGACGCCGATAGAGTACGGCTGGGTGTTCTTGCATTCGGGATATCCGGAACAGGCAAGAAACCTTCCAAAACGCCCGAATTTGACGATCATTTTCTTTCCACAGATCTGGCAAACTTGATCAACTTCCTCCGGCGCTTCCAGCGGCTTGGTGTATTTGCATTCCGGATAACCGGTGCAGGCGATGAACTTGCCATTGCGTCCCCAGCGGATGATCAAATCGCGGCCGCACTGTGGACATTTTTCTTTGGTTTCTTCCTGAAGCGAATCCTTAATTTCATCCTTCCTTAAATGAGCGTCATCCAGAGCTTTTTTGAAGGAGGAATAAAACTCCTGCGCAACTTGCAGGAAATGTTTCGAGCCGGTCTCGATCTCGTCGAGATTTTCCTCCATGTCTGCCGTGAATTTTACGTTGAACAATTTCGGAAAATTCTGAATCAAGATGCGGTTAACGGTTCGGCCCAATTCAGTCGGAACGAGCTGTCGCTGATTCTTTTCGACATATTTGCGGGCCGAAATCGTCGTGATAATCAAAGCATAGGTACTTGGACGTCCAATGCCCAACGCATCCAATTCTTTGATGAGGCTACTCTCGGTGTAGCGCGCCGGCGGCTTGGTGAAGTGTTGTTTCGGCAGCAATTTCAGCAAGTCTAAAATATCGCCAATCGCGACATTTTTAGGAACACGCATATCATCTTCAGGATCCTCGCTTTCCTCTTTGAAGTCCTCATATACTTGCAGAAAGCCGCGAAAGAGGGCTATGCTGCCAGAGGTTCGGAACAAATAATTTTCCCCGGCGGCGATCTCGATGGTAGTTTGTTCGAACTGAGCGGGTGCCATTTGCGAAGCCAGAAAACGATTCCAGACGAGCTCGTAAAGCTTGTATTGTTCAGATGTGAGGTACTTCTTGATTTTCCGGGGTTCGCGTTGCATGGAGGTCGGGCGAATCGCTTCATGGGCGTCCTGCGCGCCGGCTTTCACTTTGAATCTGCGGGCGGTCGCCGGCAAATATTCCTTGCCATAATTCACCATGACGTATTCCCGCGCCGCTTGCAAAGCCTCATCGGCAATCCGTGTGGAGTCAGTTCGCATGTACGTTATCAATCCGACGCTGCCTTCCGACCCGAGATCGATTCCCTCATAGAGGTGCTGCGCGATCATCATGATCTTTTTGGCGGTGTAGCCGAGTCGGCTGGCAGCCGCCTGCTGCATGGTACTGGTGGTAAAAGGCGGCGCCGGGTTTCGGCTGACCGTTTTTTTCTTGATGTCAACTACTTTGAAAATCTGCCGTTTTAAATCCTCGACAATTTCTTTTGTCGTATTTTCATTGGGAAGTTCCGGGGCTTTGTCCCGGATCTTAGCTAATTTTGAAAAGAACGGATCGGTTTGTTTCCCTTTCAGCTCAGCGGTAACACTCCAGTACTCGACCGCAACAAATTTCTCTACTTCGTCCTCGCGCTCACAGATCAGACGCAGTGCTACCGACTGTACTCGGCCGGCGCTCAGTCCTTTGTACACAGTGCTCCAGAGTATGGGACTGACCTGATACCCCACCAGTCGATCCACCACTCGCCGCGCTTTTTGGGCCGACACCTTTTTTAGATCAATGTGGGTGGGATGATCCATTGCGGATTTTACCGCTTTCTCCGTGATTTCGTTAAAAAGCACGCGGTAAATTCGGTCGTTGTTAGTTCTAATCTCCTCGGCAAGATGATGGGCAATCGCCTCACCCTCACGATCCGGGTCCGTAGCAATGTAAACTCTGTCCGCTGTTTGTGCTGATTTTCTCAGTTGGCTTAAGACCTTACCCTTGCCGCGAATGGTGATGTATTCTGGCTCAAAGCCATCATCGATGGCCACCCCAAGCCGCTGCTTCGGAAGATCCTTGACGTGGCCAATGGATGAAAGGACCTCGTAGTCCTTACCCAAAAACTTTCCAATCGTTCTAGTCTTGGTATTAGACTCGACGATGACAATCGATTTGCCCATAACGTCCGTAGTTATTAACGACTCTAGAAATTATGTGATTATTGAATAACAGGCTGGGTATCAAACATCAGATAGGCGCCGTTGGTTCCGTATCCGTCGGGATTGAACAGCATTGACGCTACAATGTTCTTTATGTCGGAAATGAATACTTTAGAAGTGCCAAGCATCAGAGATCTCTCCAGAACGTACTCCATGTCCATTTCATTAATCAACTCTAACTCTCGCAATTGAATGATGTAACCGTAGGCTTCCGGGGAGATGACCGACTGTTCGATCTCATGCAGGATTCGAAACGAATTCTGCAGGGACGGTCCCTGATTCTGAACAATTTCTTCCGTGTCGTTCTTAAGTCGGCTCAAAAGCCAGGAAAATGCTGAACTGATTTCGCTTTCGGTGTAGCCCTTCTTCAGTAAGTCCTTGGATAACAGCTCAAGCTTCGCTGGCCGCGCATCATTCTTTCTTATTTCACTCAAAATCAAAATAAGTATATCAATTATCCTGTCGTTCATGGCGTCTCCTCTATGGTAGTCCCCCAGTTGCATCCTCCAAATTTCCTCCGTCCTTGGTGCTAATGTAACAAATTAACCTGGAAATGCAAGCAATATTCTGTTAAATTTTGACGATATTTCAGACCGCGCCGTGGCATTTTTTATACTTTTTGCCACTGCCACAAGGACATGGATCATTCCGTCCAACCTTCGGTCCAACGACTACCGGCTGCTTCTTAGCCTGCTGCTGGGTTGAGGACTGCGTCATCATTTCGCCTTGCGGAGGGCCGGCAAACCCCATGCCCATTGCCGAATTGTGTATGGTGGTCATTTGCTGTGGCATTCTGCGGCGCATCATGATGGGTTCCGGCTGAACTTGCGCTTTGAAAATCAACTCGATCACCTGCTCGCTGATCAAATCCAGCATCTCCGTAAACATGCGGAAGCCTTCGGACTTGTATTCCAAGAGCGGGTTCTTCTGACCATAGGCGCGCAACCCGATGCCTTCCTTCATTTGATCCATCTCATAGAGATGCTCCCGCCAGCGCACATCCATGACCTGCAGCGTGGCCAGGCGCTCGATCTGCCGCATCACTTTCTCGCCCAGAGATTTCTCTTTTTGACGGTACTGCTCTTTGGCAGCAGTGAAAACTCG
>DASWHH010000518.1:0-4292 GCA_036398295.1 bacterium | reverse complement strand
GCCCTGCGGTCCTATCACGACCGTGCCATTGACAATCTCGCCCTCGTACTCAAACTTACAGAGTCCGTACGGGTACTTCTCAATTTTGCCATTGGCCAGTTCTAAGGGAACCTTTCCCACCGTCTTGATATTCAGGTCCCGTGCCATATCTGCCGGAATCCAGGCTCGCGTCGCCCCGGTATCCGCGAGAAATTGCACTTCACGATGTAATTCCGGATCTGAATCGTTAATCACATTCACGTCGAGATAAACGTCTCCCATTTTCGAATCCCTTATCGTTTTCCAATCGCCACATACTCCGCTTTAATCGGCCCGATGTAACCCGCACGCGGACGAAACAACCGATTGTCGGCGAGGTACTCGAGGGCGCGGGCAGCCCATCCGGCTACGCGGCTCACCGCGAAGATAGTGGTGAACATCGCCGGTTCGATACCCATGGCGCTGTAAATGATTCCCGAAAAATAGTCCACATTCGGGAAGATTTTTTTCTCAGCGGATAACTCGCTGCACACCGCGCGCTCCAGCTCAGCGGCAGTTTCGTACAGACTGCGAATGGCGGGATTGCGCTCGGCCATCAGTTTGGCGATGGGGCCGAAAATGCGCGCACGGGGGTCATACGCTTTGTACACCCGGTGGCCAAAGCCCATGATTTTCCGCTTGCTTTCGCGTGTCTTGAGATACCAACTTTTTACTTTTTCCGGACTACCGATTTCCTGCAGGGTGTAGATGACCTGCTCGTTGGCGCCGCCATGCAACGGCCCTTTCAAGCTACCCAGCCCGGCCACTACCGAGCTGTACATGTCTGAAAGGGAAGAATTGACCACCATGGTGGTAAAGGTCGAAGCGTTCATCCCGTGATCGGCGTGAAGAATCAGCGCCAAGTCCATAGCGCGTTCGGTGAATTCATCCGGTTTCTGGCCGGTCATCATGTATAGAAAATTTCCAGCGTGGCTCAAGTCAAGATTGGGAGCAAGTGGAGCCATGCCCTGCCGAATACGGGCAATGGCGGCCGCTATCGTTGCCAGTTGGGCGATGAGTTTGATAGCAATTTCGGTTTCGCGGGCGACTGAAGTATCATTGGTGTCTTCATCGAGATTTGCCAGGATCGACACGCCGGCTTGCATGGCCGACATCGGATGGGTGTAGGGCGCCATCACGGATTGCAGAACCTGCAACACTCGTTGCGGCACCCGGCGGTGGTCGTTTAGTCTTTGATTAAAATCCTGCAATTCGGTTGCGGAGGGAAGCTTGCCGAAGAGTAGTAAATAAGCGGTCTCCTCGTAGGTGGATTTTTCGGCAAGATCAAAGCAGTTGAAGCCGCGATACACCAGCCAGCCCTTGGCGCCGTTGACGTAGCCAATCTTGGTCGCATTGGCGATGGCGCCTTCCAGCCCTTTGCCAATCTTGATTTCAACCGGCCATACCGGTTCCTTGGTCATTCCCGGTTCTGGTTCGTCATTGGTTTCCTGTGCGGCTTTGATCGCAGCTTGTCGGATCAAATCATCGATTTCATTTACGGGCATTCAGTCCTCGTGAGGTTTTCGCATTTCCATTGATCTGTTTGAGCAGTTTTGGATTGCCGAAACTTATCCAACCGGTGCCAAGTCGGGGGGACCGTCACCGTTGAGGGACTGGCGGCGAGCATGGCGGTCCTGCCGGTTAGTGCAAACTTCACTTTTGGTAGTCACGCCATCGTTTTTCCAGGTCTTTGTTCTGCAGTGTTGCCATCACGTAATCGGCGTATTCGCGGCAGGTGGCGCCATCTGTACGACCGGTGATGATTTTTTTCTTTTCAAGCAAACCACATATGTCGAGCGCCCTTTCCAATTTTTCGGCGCGCTCAACGTACCCGATGTGACGAACCAGCATAGCCGCGGCCCGCATCATGCTGGCAGGATCGGCGTACTCGGCGCGGCCCTCCTGCACCATGCGCGGTGCACTGCCGTGAATGGCTTCAAACATGGCGTAGCGTTTACCGATGTTGGCACTGCCGGCCGTGCCCACGCCACCTTGAAACTCCGCAGCCTCATCGGTCAAAATATCGCCGTAAAGATTGGGCAGCGCGAAAACCTTGAATTCAGTGCGACGCTTGCGATCCACTAATTTCGCAGTCATTATGTCAATGTACCAGTCGTCGCATTTGATACCGGGGTATTCCTTGGCGATGCGATAGCCGATTTCCAGAAACTTGCCGTCGGTGGCTTTCACGACATTGGCTTTGGTCACGAGTGTGACGCGGTCAACATTATTCTTCTTCGCATATTCAAACGCCAGCCGGATGAGCCGCTCGGTGGCTGGCGATGTGGCCACCGTGAAGTCCACCGCCAGGTCGTCGCTGACGTTGACCCCGCTGCTACCCAGGGCGTAGGCGCCTTCGGTATTTTCGCGGAAGAACACCCAGTCGAGGCCTTCGGCTGGCACTTTCACCGGGCGAACATTGGCAAAGAGATCGAGCTCTTTGCGCATGGCGACGTTAGCGCTCTCCACATTTGGCCAGGGATCGCCTTTACGCGGTGTGGTGGTCGGCCCCTTCAAAATCACGTGACACTGCTTTAGCTCGGCCAACGCCTCATCGGGGATGGCTTTGCGAACTTCCGCGCGGCGCTCGATGGTTAGACCCTCAATAACGCGGAATACCACCCTTCCAGCTCGGGCCTCCTCTTGCAAGACGAACGCCAGCAGGCGCTGAGCTTCTGCAGCGATAATGGGTCCGATGCCGTCGCCGCCAACAATTCCGATCACGATGGGTTTGAGTTTTGAATAGTCGGTCCAATCGCTCGCCTTTTTCATCTCTTCGACCCGCTGGAGCTGCTGCTCGAGGAGCTTGCCAAAGTGTTTCAAAGCCTGTTCAATCTTCTCATTCGCCATGCCTGGTCTCCTGTCGTTTTTTGCTATTTCAAGAACGGTTGAAAACGCCTTACGCTGCAAATAAAATTACGCTATAACACAATTTTGTACCTAAATTTAGGGTGTAATTTAAAATTAAATCCATATACAATCAAGTAAAATTTCGGACATTTCAAGCGTGACAACTCCAAGAATGCGCTTGATTCTTATCTCAATGTATGCTACACTTGCGGGTGAGCCATCACCTGGGGAAAATATAAAAAAAGTCGATGCCGTTTTATCAACTCATCCACGATGACCTGTCCAAAATAAAAGGTCAAATCGTATCCTTCATCGGGGGAGGGGGAAAATCTTCACTTTTGCAGACAATCGGCAAGGAACTGGCTCTACAGAATCTGCGCGTTGTTTTGACCAGCACCACCAAGTTCCAACCGTTCCCGCAAATTGGTCTGGTGCTGGTAAAGGATGGTCGCTCGTATCTGTCCGAACTAAAAACCCTGCTTGACGAAATTAAAGTTGTGCAGGTGGCAGGCGACTATCACAAAAAGGATCGTTTCCTCGGAGTGAGCGTGGTGACGGTCCAGGAGTTGAGCAGGTTAGCCGATGTGGTTTTGATCGAAGCAGACGGCTGCCGGCAGAGGTCGCTGAAAACCCATAGGGAAAACGAACCCGTCATCCCCTCGTTCTCGACGACTATCGTCATCATTTGCGGCTGCGATGTGGTAGGCGAGCCCCTCAACGCCGAAACGGTTCACCGCGCCCAGCTGTTTTCGGAGAAATGGCACTTGCCGCTAAATGAAATACTCACCCCCGAGATCATTTCCAAGGAGCTGTTATCGCCAAAGAGTTATTTGCGCAACGTGCCGATTCGCGCCGCCATTCGTCTTTTCATTAGCAAAGCGGACAGCAATCCGATCGGCGGCAAGCTGCTTTCCGAGCATCTGCTGCGAAAGACCGAATATCCCATTTTCTTAGGAAGCATCCAGCGCAACCAGCTGCAACGAGTCGTCATCGAAAATCTGAGAGCGCAAGTTAGATTCGAATGAAAAAACCCAGAAAAAAGAAACCAACCAGGGGCACAAAGAACGGGGCGGCGAATTCTCCTTTGCTCGTCCCGCCGTCAGACGACCCCGCAAACGGCAGGGCCGAGCCGGCTCCTGCCGTTTCTCAACCTGCGTCCGACATTTCTCCCTCCATCGAGGCCGATTTTGTGTTGGGAAATTACCTCGATGATATGATCGCAAAAAATCCGCGTAAATCCCAACCTGATGAGACGGCAACGTCTTCGTCGGACGACAGCGAGGTTGACAACTCCGATGTCGGTGACATCTCGGATTTCGCCATTGAGACATTTCTTAAAACCCATATGCCTGCTCTGCGCGCAGAAGTGGACTGGCTGCAGCAGACTGATTTGGATTCACCGCCGGAAGATAGCGAAGTTCTGC
>DASWHH010000517.1:0-3030 GCA_036398295.1 bacterium | reverse complement strand
GTCAAGAGGATTTTTGCGAGATGGGTTCTATGAAACTTTGCTTTTGAGAGTTTCATAGTACGATGATGGGGTAGTGGATTGATGGATTAATGACAAGCCAACTACCAAAATTGGCAATTCTCAAAGACAGTCCAATGCCATTAGCGAGCAGGACGTTTTCAGTCAGCCGTAAAGCAGCTTTACAAACCGATGTGAAACACGTTCATACTTGAAGGTCGTCTTAACGTCTCAGAACGACTCGCTACTCTGCGTTACAGGCACGAATAGACTTCAGCTCTTCCAAACTCATTTTAAGGTATGACGATTGCATGTTGATGGCCAGACCTATGAGATTCCAATGATCAATCTGAATGAGGCCTTCATGAGAAAAAAGTCAATTCTCTGCATTTCGGCGCTTCTGCTATTGTTCACTCCGCTGCTTTCACAAGAAACCCAAGAACCTCAATCCGCATCTCAGCCGGCAGTTTTCGATTCCACGGAAGTTGACTCCCTTTCTGAAATTGTTCGGCTCTTTCGCAAGAAGCCGCACATCGCCATCTTGCCTTTCACTAACGCCAACACCCAGGCCAAAGAAGCCGAGTTCGGCCGGACGGTCTCGTCGATGCTGGCGACAGCGCTGCGCAACGAAACCAACTTCGTCGTACTGGAGCGCAATGAGTTGCATAAGATTCTCGCCGAGCAGGTACTGGAGACCGCCGGTTTGACAAAGGAGCAAACCCAGGAATTGGAGAAAGTTTACAATGTTGAGGTGATTCTCGTCGGGGACGTCTCTTTGATCAACAGTACTTTGCACATCGATGCCAGGTTGATTGCAACCAGGAGCTCGGAAATCGTGGTGGCGCTTTATGGCACTTGTCACGACTTGAAGCAGATCCGCGAGAAAGTGGAAGAGCTGGCAAAGCAATTAGAGCAGACTTATCTCCGGCAATGGATGGGAAAGATCAGCATCGCCTCGCAACCTGCCGGCGCGGAAGTATACCTCGACGACAAATTCCTCGGACTCACGACTGACGAGCAGCCTTTGGAAATCCCGGATCTGCTGGAAGGCACGTACAATTTAAGGCTCATTCGCGGCGGGTATTTCGATTGGGATGGACAAATCGCGGTTCTGGCAAAGATGGAACGAACCGTCCGGGTCGCACTCATTGGCAAACCCGGCTCGATGAACATCAATTCGGAGCCAGCGGACGCCCAGATTTTTCTGGATAATAATCCGGTTGGCCGAACACCGATGTCTCTGAAACAAGTTGCCGAGGGCGAGCATGAAATTCGGCTGGTGAAAGAAAACTTCAAGGAGTGGCGGCAAAAGGTTGTGGTGCGCAGCTTCCAGCCAACCGATGTCAAAGCAACTTTGGAAGTGAGCCCGGGGATGTTGACGGTCAATTCCACGCCGCCGGGAGCGGAGATCTATTTCAAAGGCAGCCGGGTTGCAACCACGCCACACACCCTTTCAAACATTCCACCGGGGGAAATTGTCATTAGGGTCGATAAAGATGGTTATGAAGAGTGGGCCTCGGCGGTGCTAATTCAACCCAACCAGCACGAGTTCATGGACGTTATCCTCAAAGAAAAAGTTGGCACAATTGCCATTACCTCCCGGCCGGAAGGAGCAACCGTTTACTTGCAGAGATCGGACCGGGGAGTACCAACCGCGATTGGCGAAACCCCGATCTTAAATTATACCGCTGCCATTGGTTTCTACAGCATAGAAATTGAGAAGGAAGACTATTTCACCGGCCATCAGCAAATTGCCGTCGCGCACAAGCAATTGACCGAGCTCAAAGTTGTTCTGGAGGAAAGGCCGGGCAGCATCTTGGTCGAAACCACGCCGCCGAATGCGCGCGTTTCTTTGAACGGAGCGTACCGGGGACGATCGCCGTTTGTCCTGGATGACATCACCAAAGGTGATTATGAGGTCACCATGAGCTTACCTTATGATGATGACAAGACCGAAAGGATTTTGGTGGAACCCAATCGCCAGGCCTTAGCCAAAGCCAATTTCAAAAAGTCGAAACGGTACATTCTCGGGATTTCAGCGATTGGCGTGGCGGGCTTGCTGTTTCATATTCTGGCGAATTAGCGATATTAAACCCTGTCAGGGTTACAGTTTGAAGAGGAGAAAGCGATGAAAATAGCAATCGTGACTTTGATCCTTCTCACGTGGGTCGCAACCGGTTTTGGCCAGCCGTACGACGGCTCGAGCTTCACAACCCAGTCCTATTACGGCTTTTCCGGATTGACTTTCATTCCGACTGCTCAAACTCACTCTCCGGGACAGTGGAGCATCAGCTACATTTCAAAACCGAGCGCCGGCAAGGACTTGACGCTCGAGCCGTTTTCCTTTAGCCTGAGCTACAGTCCCAAAATGAACGGCCTGGAATTGGCCGTGACCAACACGCCGTTGTATGCGAGTACCCGGCAGTTTGGCGGCGTTGCCATCGATACCGGACTGCCTGAGCTGGTCACGCCGGCGCCGATCTTCCCATCCGTTAAGTATCAATTCATGCCCATGGTCGAGCAGAATTTCAATGTAGCGATGGCGATCGGCTTCGGTTTGCCATACGGCGCCTATTATGTAGTCGATAAATTTTTCGATGCTAAGCTTTTCGATATCACCGTCCACACCGGAGTGGGCACAAAATTGACCACCTATCATGCGTTTGGCGGCGCAACATTTACGTTCGGTCAGAGGAGCGGTGAGGTCAATCGGGATTTTCCACTGGAGATGCTGGTAGAGGGGAGCTGGGGCGGTTCCCTCAAACAGCTGGCCGAAAAGGAGGAAGCGTTTCTCGCCGTTTCGTTTCGCCTGGCCTGGACCAGTTCGTTATTTATGACGACCTTTTTCAGAATTGACGATCAGCCGTTTCTTGATGACAGCGTTATGCAGCCCAGTCCAACTAAAAGGGTGGGACTGGGGTTGAGTTATATTTGGCGGTAGACTCGTCGAGCGTCGAGCGTGAAGCCTAGAAATCCGGTCGGAAAATCCAAAAAGATTAGCATGTCATTCCTGCGTATGCAGGAATCTCCCGG
>DASWHH010000516.1:0-3426 GCA_036398295.1 bacterium | reverse complement strand
GCATGAGGGTCTCAATCCCAAGCATCGCCAGAGGATTGAGCAGTTCGATCTTTCCCATCAAGATGCGGCATGGTGGACGACCAAACTCGGGTGGGAAAAGCAAAAAAAGAACTAACCTCAATAAAGAACTAACCTCAATTATGATTTGAGTTGTTTACCACAAAAGCACAAAGGTCACAAAGAATATAAAACTCAGGTCATCTGAAAAATCAGATTCAGTTTTAAATAGCTCTTCCTTAATAATCTGGACTCAATACCCTACTGAAACTTTGTGATCTTTGTGTCTTTGTGGTTGTCAGTTATCTCAGGTTTTGTTCTCGTAGTATTGAGACCTTTGAAAATCTGTTTATGGTGAATGAGAGTCATTGATGTCAGAAACAAAGAAGTACCTGACCGTTCCTACCGGGCTCGCGAAACTCACCCAGACTTTTGCGATAGCCAGTCGTTTGGCCAGACAGCATCAACGTTTGATCACGCCGGACTTATTGGCGCTGGCGCTGCTCGAAGAACCGAGTGTGCAAACTTTGCTCGCAGCTTATGTCGATGTTAGCGCTCTAAGGGTTCTGTACGAAAAAGAACAGCTTAAGGAGACCAAACCGAGCGAGGCGTTTGGGCAGCTACCGGAAATTACTAAAGTCTTAATGAGCCAGGCAAAGTCAGAAGTGGAGGGCGAATTAGAGCCGTCATATCTTTTCAAGAAAATTGTCAGGTCAGATTATGCTCCGATAGCCAAGAGGTTTTTCACATCGCACGGCATCACTGCCCAACTAATTAACAGTCAGATTGCTGCAATCCAATCACCCTCAAAAAGTGGTCGAAAGGTCTCGGAAACCGGCGTTCAGAACATAGAGAGAACCCCGCCCCCGCCGGATGTGCTGGGCACGTACTGTACCGATCTGACAGCATTGGCGATGACAGGTAAGTTGTTTCCCGTGGTCGGCCGCGAAGAAGAGATTCAGCAAGTCCTGGTCACTCTCAATCAACCTTTATTTAACCGATCGGGTATGCTTGTGGGTGACATCGGCGTTGGCAAATCCTCGATCATTCATGGAGTGGCGCACTTGCTGGTCAGCAAAGATTGCCCGCCAGCTTTTGCGGAAACGCGCCTGCTCTCAGTCGATACCAACCGCATCATCGGGGGAGCTAAATATCGGGGCGAATTAGAGGACCGAATCAACGCCATTATTGACGCGCTGCGGGCAGCGGATGGCAAAACGATCATTTTCTGGAACAAAATGCACCATGTATCTGGCGAAGGCAACACCAACATCGCCAAGATGATGCTGTCCGCCGTGTTGCGCGGAGAAATCAAAGTTATTGGTGCGACCACCTTTAGCGAGTACACCAAGATGATCTCACAGGATCCCGACATCAGGCAAGCATTTCCGCCGATTTTTGTTGATGAGCCTGACCAAAAAGAAACGCTCGAGATCGTCACTGGTTTGCAGGAACGGTTCGAGGCATTGGCCGGCGTGAAGCTCGACGAGGAGGTGCCGGGGCTGGCTGTCAAGCTCTCGGTGCGTTATCTTTCAAATGAATTTAACCCCTCCAAAACCATAGCACTCATTAATCAATGCTGTTCAAGCGCGCTGCTCAATGGCAAAACGACCGTGTCGGCCGACGATGTCCGGGATATCGTTGAACAACGAACGGGGATTCCTACCTCGAAACTTAAGGAACAGGAACTGGAAAAACTTCGGGAACTTGATAAGCATATCTGCACGGATGTCATCGGCCAGGATGATGCGGTCACGCTCATAGCTCAGGCGGTTAAGCGCAACCGCACCGGCTTCTCCGATCCGAACCGGCCACCCTCTTTCATTTTTCTCGGTCCGACCGGAGTGGGCAAAACGTATTTGGCCAAACGACTGGCGTATCACTTGTTTGATGACGAGAACACCATGGTCAGGCTCGATATGTCGGAGTACATGGAGCAGTTCAGCGTCACCCGGCTCACGGGCGCCCCACCGGGCTATGTTGGTTACGAGGAAGGTGGACAACTCACGGAGGCTGTGCGGCGGAATCCTTACACCGTGATCCTGTTGGATGAGGTTGAAAAAGCGCATCCGGATGTGTTCAACGTGCTGTTGCAGGTCATGGACGACGGTCGCCTGACGGACGGACAGGGTCGGTTGGTTTTCTTTAAGCATGCTATCCTGATCATGACTTCTAATTTGGGTTCAGGATTCTACGGCCAGACCACGGTTAAAGAATTGATCCTCGCTGAAGTAAAAAAGTTCTTCCGCCCGGAATTCCTTAACCGTGTCGATGAGCTCATCATTTTTAACCAGTTGACCCGGGAAAACATTCAGAGCATAGTTCAGCTGGAATTGAAAAAGGGAGTCATCGCCCGGGCGGCTGAAAATAAGATTAACCTGACCTTCACTGCCCAGGCGGAGAAATTGTTAGCTGACCAGGGATTTGATCCAGTCTACGGCGCCAGGCCCCTCAAACGTGCAATTATCAGATTAGTTGAGAATGAACTGGCGGAAATGACACTGGGCTCTAAGTTGCGGGAAGGCGACAGGCTCGAAGTAGCCGCTGTGAGGGACAGGCTACAGTTCAACAATTTGACTACAACCAAACCCAAGAAACCTAAGGCCAAAAGCTAAGAGTATTTGACGAGTTGGACGTTTATCTCCATTCTTTACAAACTACCGCCCGGTGAGCCTGCAAGAATATTTCTGCTTGATTATTCAACCGCGTCTTTGTAAAATCATTGTGTTCAAGAGTATTTCAAGTGATGACCGAAACTTCGCAGCCATCCCTCTCCCCTTTTAACCGCCGGTTCTTTGACCCTGAAAAACGCCTCACCACCATCGGCCGCGGCAGCCTCGGCGGCAAAGCCCAGGGTCTAGCGTTCATCCATGAGGTGCTGGCGGCACAATTAGATCGCGCGCAGTTCCCCAACATTCCGGTCACCGTTCCCACTCTCACCGTCATTTGCACAGATTTCTTTGATGCGTTTATGAAGCGCAACGATCTCCATGACATCGCCAACTCGGATGAACCCGATGACCGCATCGCGCACGCGTTTCAAAAAGCGGATTTGCCCGTCGAACTGTTAGGCGACCTGCGGGCGCTGGTGGAGCAGGTGCGCCAACCGCTGGCGGTACGTTCTTCCAGCCTGTTGGAGGACGCCCTCCACGAGCCGTTTGCGGGCATCTATGAAACCAAAATGACTCCCAACAACCAGCCCGACCCGGATGCCCGCTTTCGCAGACTCACTGAAGCCATCAAGCTGGTTTATGCCTCGACGTTTTTTAAAGCAGCAAGAGATTACCGTCAGGCAACTGGCCACGGCACAGGAGACGAAAAAATGGCGGTGATCATTCAGGAAGTGGTGGGACGGCATCGCCATGAGCGGTTTTATCCGGAAGTCGCCGGCGTAGCACGATCCTATAATTTTTATCCTTTGCGGCCGGC
>DASWHH010000515.1:0-5092 GCA_036398295.1 bacterium | reverse complement strand
CCATTAAACCGCCGGTCGTTGTCATAAGTCGAGCGCAGCCTTTTTGCCCAATGCTTGGTGTTTTTGCCCAAATAGTCGGCAAAATCCTCGATTTCCGTGGCTCTTTCCAGCAAGCTGTCGGCAAACCGTGCCAAAGGTAGTCGGGGAAGCAGTTCCTCGTCACTGGCAGCAGAGAGATACTCGATAAACCTTCGGTAAAGCTGGTTGGTCACCGGGAATTTGGCAAAGTAGATCGGATAGTCTGGCGCCGGCATACCTGCACTCTCGAAGACAATCGGCTCTATTGCTCCCGGGATGAGTACATATTCGGCGTTATGTTCGACCGAGTTGAATCTACGGGCGGGGAGAGAAACTGCCCGGCCTTTGACGAAGACTCTGGCATTCTCAATTTTTTCCGCTATCGGAGTTTCGCCCCATTTCGCCAGGATGGTTCTGGCCATGTCGGCAATGACTTGTTCGTTATCCTGCAGAGCTTCTCTAACCGCGGTTTTGGCCGCAGACGTGCCAAGGCGTTGCAAAGCCAGCAAGGCGTAATAGCGCTTCTCAAGAATGCTGCCGGGAAGAGACCGCAACGCCTCCACAAAAGGTTTTTCTTCTTTGACCAACGTTTCGTCGATACAGCGCAGCATGAAATCCGCGCTCGCACCGTCGGCGCGGGATTGATTCATCAGGGCAACCATGAATTCAGAAAAAATCGGCGGGTTGGTCAGTCCCATGGCCAACAGAGTTGGTTCTCGCCACCAGCCTTTATCAAAATTTTCCACCAGAATTTCCACCTGGCGGATGTTGCGGATTTCTTCGGCGGTGAGATATTCCTGAAAGCTGAGATGATGAAAAAAGTAGGTGTCGCCTTCGCCCTTGAAAATGCCGCTGCGCTCTTGCCAGCTTTGTAGCAATTCTTCGCAATTGACCTCGGGCTTAATGCGGGGCAAAATTGGCGTAATGAATTCCAAAATTTCCTGTTTGCCCAACTCGCGGCGATTTTCCACTAAATGCATCCACAGCGCCACCGGCTGCAGCAATTGTCGAGCTTCGTCGGCAGAAAGCAGCACGTCCAGACCCTTGGCCTTGTCCCAACGCTCCAAAAGCAGGTCGGTGCATTCCTTGTAAAGCTCGACGCGGCGTTCGGGCAGCGTGCCGCGATCGCGGTGCACCAGCGCAATGATCTGCAGCATCAATGGGTTTACCGCCAACTCGCGCAGCGCGGGCGTCGTTTCGATGCGTTGATAGAGATCCTCGGCCTTATTTTTTGCCTCGGTACGCCAATGCTTGCTGTCGTCATGCAGGTGAGTTTCTACAGCCGTCAGCCAATTTTGCAGGAACTGGTGGATTTGTTCAACACTGTAGTCCTGAATCTCCAGCCGCAGATAGAGACCGGGCAATACTGCTTCGCCACGGTAGCCGGAAAAACGCGAGGTCACGATCAGCGGACAATGCGGGAACGTCAGATGGACCTGTTCGTGAATCCAGCGGCTGACCGCCTGACGTTTGGCTTCAGTAGGTACTTCATCCAAACCATCCAACAGCAGTATGGCTTTACCTTCGTGTAAATGAGACAAAAAAAACGGCCCATCGAGTTGGAGTTCGTATATTTGCAGGCTGGATAAAATATTTGTCACCAGGGTTTGCTGGGGATCAACATAGCGCAGAAACAATAAGATGGGCAGCAACTTGTCATCAAGACCGAGATTCTCTTTGGCTTTACTCATGGCAAAGCTCAGGAGAAAAAACTTGGTCAGAGTGGTTTTACCAGAACCCGGCTGACCAAGAATCACCAGGCCATCGTACTGGCGATTCAACGCAAATCTCAGCGCTTCCTGAACGGTGACAGAATGAGCCGGCCGCAGCTTGCGGAACACAGCAAATTTTTCTTTATTCTCACCGCGAACGCGCTCAAGCTCCGGCATCCGCGCCAGCAGGGTGACGTAGACTTTTCTCAACGGAATGGGAACACGCAGATTGGTTTCAAATCCGGCAACCGGGAGAAATTTATGGGCGGTGATGACATGCTGAAGATAACGTTGCCTGGCATTGCGCTTGTCGGTAAGGTCTATGGACGTCGGGCGACGCTTTTGAGATCTCAAGTATAGAAAAAGCGTCCACACACCAGCAATCACCGAGAAACAGAGGGTAACGAATGTCGTGTGATCTTCGACCCACTTGACCACACGGGAGACGAGGCTTGTTGGCGTCGTGGTCAGGGAATCGGGCGGCTGCGGTTTGGTGACGGATGTCTCGGATCTGTCTGAAGTAGTATTAGGCGGGAGGGCTGACGAGGTGTCGGCAGTCTGCTCGGAGGCGAGCGTTATCGTTGCGAATAAATTGGATAGGATGCAAAGCAGGCCAGCCGCAACTGCAAACACCAAACCAGTAGAGAAACGCGCTACATAAAAGAACATCCTTGTTCACGCCTCTCGCTTCAATTCTCGCACTTCAATCTTCAATCTCAATCCGCAGCCGCTTGTTAATCCGGCCTTTACTTTCGTGGCCCACCATCTTGATTTTCCCCACGTTGCGAGTATTAGCAAGATGCGTGCCGCCGTCTGCCTGCAGGTCCAACCCAACAATTTCCACCGTACGGACGTACGGAATGCCTTCAGGCAGGAGGTTAATTTTGGTGCGAATCAAATCCGGAATCTGGAAGGCCTCTTCCCGGGGGAGAATTTTTACACGGATTTCACGCCCCGCCGCCACTTCTTTGTTGACCAAATCTTCCACCCGATCAGCAAAATCGGCGGACATAGTCTCCAGCTCAAAATCCATTCTTGCTTTCAGCGGCTCCATGTTGCCACCGGTAACCGGCGCGCCAAAATCCCGCCAAATCACACCGCAGAGAATGTGCAGGGCGGTATGAGTACGCATGAGCTGATGGCGGCGCGCCCAGTTGAGCCGGCTACTAACTTTGGTTCCGACTGGTGGAGTTTCCTCTTCCAGCCAGTGGAGAACGTTGCTGCCGACCTTCTTCAAACTCTTGATGGGCGATTCACCGCCCTCCCAGTGGATGGTTCCTTCATCGGCGGGTTGGCCTCCGCCGCCTGGATAAAAAATAGTTTGGTCGAGAATCAGCGCGCCGTCTTCGATTGCGGTGACAGCGGCTTGAATTTCTTTGAGGTAGCTATCGGTTTGGTAGAGAAGGTTAGTCATGTTTATTCCGAAACTAATTTTTCACCTAGCCAAAGATTAACCAAGGTCTCCAATGAAAACTCCTTTGTGCTGAGCGACATGAAACACGGCGTTTCCAATGTAATTTATTCAGAACATACGCCGGTATAATCATCTGACTTAGGCGCAATTTGATGGTCCATTACTGGTTGGTCGAATATCTCTCCCCGGCTTTCACCGCCAAGTGCAGCCGATTCTCCGCGGGAGGAATGGGGCAGCGATAGCCGGACTTTCCGTAAGCACAGGATGGACTGTAGGCTATATTAAAATCGAGTGTGTAAATTCCGGTATCGTTCTCCTCAAAATCCAAATAGCGGCCGCCGCCATAGCTCTCTTTGCCCGAGGTGGCATCGAGGAAGGGCAAAAACAAATAATTGGGATATTTGCTTTGAATGTCGAGCAGCTTGTAAACCTGCAAAGCGCAGGGCTGGGCATCAAGGTCAAAAGCAAAATAGCCGTATTTGATGGCCGCGCGCTCCACACCAGCGCTGGTCAGAATTTTAAGGGTGTCCGCTTGCGCGTTTTTGTTCAGCTTCAACTCGATTCGATATTTCAAATCGATGGGAAAATAGCTGAGGCCGTTGAAGTTTGCCTTTTGGTCAGCGGGAATGGGCGAGTCGGCGTCGTGCTTGAACGACCGATCTTTTTGACGGCGCTGTTGTTCAATCTCCGCGACCAGGGGATTTTCTGCCTTCGGCGGGGAGGATTCGCATCCAAGAATTGCCAGCAAAAGTGGGCCCAACGCCCACCCGAACGGCTTCCTCAGTGAGCTGCTCAATCTTCTCATGCGCACTTTTCCGGCGTGGGAATGAGACACAGAAATTTCAGATCCTGCAGGCCGACATTTTGAAACTGGTGCTTTTCATTCGGGGATACAAATATCACATCGCCGGCTTTGAAACGATGTTTATCGTCCTCGGCTTTTAGCACGCCCTCGCCCTCCAACACAAATACTTCGTGCTCGTAATTGTGAAAATGAAACGGGGTGTGGCCGCCTGGCGCCACCGTGAACATGCGCATGGCAAAATTGGGCGCGCCGTCTTTGTCGGAAATCAGTAAACGCATTTTGGCATCCTTCGCGCCATCCATGGTGACGACCGTTTCCTTAACCTCGCTAAAATTCTGAACCTTCATGTGGCCTCCTTTGCTTTTTCTGCTGACGTTTTTATTACCTTCAGAGCCTCCATTCTCACCCAGCCGCTAAACGGCCGGACAATTCTCCAATAACGGGCAAACTTCCGACGACTAAGCCCATCGAGACAACGTACGCGAGTTTCGGTCCGCAGATTCGTGCCCCCGGGGATCGGATGTAGGCTAAAATTCCACACCGCTTTGGCAAAACCGGGCTGATTGAATTCGCGGAAGGCATCTGGTTCCATTTCTTGAATATCGCCGCAAGCGGTCCAGAATCTTCCGGCCAGCCCCAGCACGATTTCCCGATTCGGAAGTTGCGCTAACAAAATGAACCCCGATTTTAGTAAAGCGTCCATCGTCAATCCCAGTGATTGCCGACTCGGGTCGCGACCGTTGAAAATCCCGGGCAGCGAGCGCAACGCAAACAGCGTGCGAATAACCAACGAGCGCCGCAAATCCAACGTCAATACTTTTTCGAAAACAATCGGCTCCGGCGCCGAAATGGTGATGGCGTGCCATTCGGCGAAGTCGTATTCCGGCAGAATTTCATCAATAGAGTTTACCAAAATAGAAAACCAAAGAACTAGTGCAATTCGTGAAATTAGTGGTTTATGGTTTAGACGTAACGCGGGCGCTCGGCATAGGGAATCGGATCTTCCACGCCGGCGCTTTGAAATCCCCGCAGCCGAAATCCACAGCTGTCACACACACCGCAGGCCATATCCTCGCGCTGGTAACACGACCACGTCAGCTCAAACGGCGCCCCTAACTCCCGTCCCCTTTTGACAATTTCGAA
>DASWHH010000514.1:0-3595 GCA_036398295.1 bacterium | reverse complement strand
TTTGCCATGGTGATAACCGGTGATGGCCTCCCGCAACGCGTACAATCCTTTCACTGATAAATAGTCTTTTTGGTGCGCGTTTTCCTTTAGCGCCTCCACCACGGGTCGCGGCACAGGAAAGGGCGATTGGCCTAAACCCATCCTGAAGATTTTTTGCCCTTGTCGGATTAGTTCGGCGCTCCGTTCGTTGATGGCGAGGGTGGCGGACGGTTCGAGACCGCGAACATTCAAATTGACCGAGGGAAGGATACCGGAGTTGGCTTTGTAGTTGTTCATTATATCATCCTCTAAAACTTCATCATGATATCAAATTTGCGAGTACAATTCGATAGCGTGCTTTTCCCTGCGAACGCTTTCGAGGGCCTGGTTGGATTTCAGCGAACCATGCTGTTGCGATTGAGCCTGATGTTATGGAGCGCCGCGAAATCCAACATTTCGCGGATCAGCCAGCGGCTGCCAATCACGATGCAACCGCTAGAGCGCTGTGTTCCAAAAAGAAAAAACCACGAATTACACGAATTTCTAATTCGTGCAGTTCGTGAAATTGGTGGTTAATTCCCCTTTTTAATAGTACGCCCACAGGCCGCCGGTCTCTTCCAACCAATCGGCGATCTTGTCGGCGGCTTTTTTTACGTCGTTATCTGACACATCCAATTCCAAAGTTGGCAAAATAGAGCGAGTAATTAATTTTCTCATCAGTTCCTGTTCTCTGATGAAGATTTCTAAATCGTCGTATTGATCGGGTTTGCCGGACACTTTGAGCCGTTCCGCCCGCGCCGCCGCGAATGACTCCGGCGTGCGGGTGCAAAAGATGAGACGGAAGCCGATGGCCGCCAACCGTTCTTCCAGGGCGCGGAAGTCGTACTGCTTGTCGCGCGCATGCAGCTGATAAGCCTCGGTGGAGATGTGAAAGCGATCGACAATCCATGAATAGTAGCGCAATTGTTCGAACAGCTTCACCCATGTTTCATAGGTCGCCAGCGCCAGCGCTTCTTCTTGCGGCTCGAAGTTGATGAGCCCGCGTCCCCATGGGAAATTGGTGAAGGCGCACCACTCTCCTGACACGACTGGCGAGTGGTAGCGATATCGGCGCGGTCCTACGATGCGCGGGTGCTCGTTGAGGGTGAAAGCAATTTCGGTTTTAAAAGTTAACCGCGTGCCTTCGAGAATGATTTTTGGACAGAGCTTAGCCATTAATTAAACACTGAAATCACTGAAGGCACCGAAAACGTTCTTGAAATAACTGTGTACCTCAAAAGCTGCGTGCCGGATTTTTTCAGTTAGATCTTCGTAAAGTAACTCTGTCATGATCAGTTATCACTGTGATTCAGTGTTTTCGGTGATTTCAGTGTTTAAGTTTTCCTTTCAAAACTTGATCTTTCCAGTCAGGAGATCTTTGAACATCACCCAATCGCCCATGAAACTGAAAAAGGGATAAGTGAATGTCGCTGGACGATTTTTTTCAAAGACGAAATGACCAACCCAGGCGAACCCGTAACCGATGACCGGCAGCAGCAGCAACATCGCCCATTTTTGAGTGGCAAGAATATAACCCAATAGCCCGATCACCAAAAGGCTGCCGACAAAATGCAGCCGCCGGCAGTTTGAGTCGTTGTGCTCAGACAGGTAGAACGGGTAGAACTCCGCAAACGATTTGTATTCCTTCTCCATTTTTCCTTCTCCTCTGCAGTTAACATGCCAGGGGCTTCAGAAGTGCCTGGCAAGTACAAAACCTCTTCTGAAGTGCGCCGCACGCAAGCGGTTCTCAATTCGACGAATTCTCCGGCAGCAACACCACCTTCACATAATTCCCTTTGTTGAAGTACCGTTGTGCTGCCTGTTGGATCGACGCCAATTTCAGATTCTGAACTTTGTTTTCGTAAGACAGAATCTCTCTTGGATCATCTTGATATTCATAGTAGGAGCGAAGTACGTTTAGCCAGAAGCCGTTTTCTTTCAGGTCGGTCTCCCGCGTGCGGCGTTGGCTTTCTTTGACTTTAGCTAAATATTTTTCCGTAGTACCGAATGTCTGCAGGCTGTCGATCTGTTGAAAAACCGCCGCCGTCAACTCCTGCACGCGTTCGGGCGCGCACCCAAACGAGATGTTGACGCTGTATTTTTCGCCTGGGTAGCGCGCAACCGAAGGCCAGACTCCCACGCCGTAGGTACCAGCCATATCTTCGCGCAGAACCTCGCGCAGTTTAATGTCAAGGACGCTGGTCATCGAGTTGATCTCATAGGTGTTCTGGCGATTCCAGGTGAACGGTCCAGTAAAAATAATGTTCACCTTACTCTTGGGCTCAACGCCTCTTTTTACGGATTTGTCGATTACCCCCTTCGGCGCGTCCTTGCCGACATCCTTCCAGGTCTCATTTCTTTTGATGGCTGGCAGGCCGCCGAGATAGGTTTGCACCAACGGTTTGATGGCCAGCGGATCGAAATTCCCCACCAACACAAAAGTGAAATCGCTGGCATCGGCGAAGCGATCTTGATAGATGCGAAACGAAGTATCGAGATTCATTTCATCCAATAGCGCTTCCGTCCACGGCCGCGCCCGGAAATGATAGTTCGCCATCGTGACCTGAATGGTATCCTGAAACGCTGCCTCCGGATTGGCGCCGCGGTTGCGAATGAATCCTTTGACGCGGGATTGGAATGACAAAAACGCTGTACTGTCTTTGCGGGGCGCCGTGAAGTAAAGGTAGATCAACTGGAACATTGTTTCAACGTCCTGTGGCGAGGCATTGCCGGAAAGCCCTTCCTGCAGCTCATTGACCCACGGTGATACGTTCACAATTTTGCCGGACAATTTTTTCTGCAGAGCAATCTGGTCGAAGCCATCGAGTCCACCTTCCTGAATGAGCGAGGAGGCAGTGACGGCCGCGATGTAATTTGGATCGGAAATTAATGAGTGCCCGCCAGGGCTGAAAGCGGTGAAGACAATCTGGTCGTTTTTAAAGTCCGTGGGTTTGAGTAGCACCCGTACGCCGTTGCTCAATGTCCATTCGCTGAGCCCTAACTCCGGAACGGCCTTTTCGCTTGCTATCTCTCGCGGCGGCGGCGGCGATACCACCAACGGTTGATCGGAGACTTCATCGACATAGGGTTGAATTTGCATTTGTTTGACAGAATCAAACACCGATGATAATTCATTTTGCTCAGGAATGGCAACGCTCTCCTTGGCGGGCGCACTCACTAACACCACCCGATTGCCATCGCTGATCCATTGGGAAGCCAACCGATTTACGTCCGCCAATTGAATCGTGGGCAGGAATTTTTTATACAACTCAAATTCATACTCAATGCCGGGGAGCGGCTCCTCCTCCAAAAAGTTGCGGATGTATTCGTCCGCGAACTGAACGGACTCGGTCTTGTCGCGTTCGTTGTAGGCCTGTTCGATGCCGCGTAGCATCTCGGTTTTTTCGCGGTCAAGTTCACTCTGCGTGAAGCCGTATTGTTTCACCCGCAGCGCTTCGGTGAGCAACGTCTGCAGGCCTTTGGCAATCCCGTCCTCCTTCACCGCCGCTCCCAGAAAATAGAAATCTTTGGAGCGAATGAAACTGGCCTTGCTGGAAAAGCCGTAGAGAAACGGCGG
>DASWHH010000513.1:0-2549 GCA_036398295.1 bacterium | reverse complement strand
CTTCCCTAGCTAGTCTCAAGATCAACCAATTGCACTTTTGAGTTCACTGCAATGACGTCGCGGGGAACCTCTGTTGAGGCGACGACCGTGGCGCGATTCAATTCCTCGCCCAGGTTTCTCAGATTCTCACTGCCATAATATTGTGATCGCTTCGCGTCACCGAACAACTGCCGCAATCGGTTTGCATCACTGTCGGTGATATAAATCGCTCTTTCGTGCATAGATTCCCGTTCCTTCAACTTGTGACAAGTGACCCACTCGTGCCGCGCAAGTTTTGCGTATGATGATGTTCACCGCCATGCGCGCCGCAATCCGGCCAGCTATCTCGCTTGGCGGAATAATTTTTGAGCCCGACGGAGGGTCTCATCAACCAGCTGCCAGGTCTCGCCATCCTTGAGTAGGCGCTTGCGGCGCTGTGCGTCATGGCCCAACATGCGCTTGTGTGAATAAGCGCAGCGGTCGATTTCGAGTCCGCTATGATCAAACAGCAACGCCACATCATTCCGGTTGCTCCACATTTGCTCATCCGTCCAGAAAAGATGGTAAGGTGGGTTATTCAGCGCCTCTCGTCCGCTATGTACGAACACCTTCATACCCGGCAACAAAAACAAATCATCGGGGAAAAAGTAGTGTCGGTTGCCGCGCAGAGCAACCAACACCCAGCCGCCCAGAGGTTGGGCAACGGTGCCCTGATTGACAATCGTGGCGTGTTCACGCAAGCCATGATTGTAAACGCCAACGATCTTGATCTGAACGCCAGCCAATTGGCCGGCGCGGGCTGGTTGTGCTGTTCTCTTTGGCATTTGCTTTCTCCTATTCTTATTGCAGATTGGCGATCACCTTTCGCAGTCAATTCGGCGCCACTTCCAACAGTCTGCCAACGGCGCTTTTCAGCGTGTCGGTGTCGGATGATTTCGTCACGAACGCATCCGCCGCCCACGTGCGGAAATCCATTTTATGCGCGGGATAAGCCGTATGGATCAATACCTTGATCTTTCGATTGGCATTCACCAAATCCTGCAGGCATTCGATTCCCGCTTCGTCCGGACAGGTCAAATCGAAAACCACCAGATTCACCGGCTCGTCGCGCAATCTTTTCAAAGCACAGCGACCATCGTTGACCGTAATCACTTCGTACCCTTCTGCCTCCAGCTCCGTTTTGTAGAGCCGGCGCAGGCGGTGTTCATCTTCCACGACCAGAATTTTGTGGCTCATGTTCACACCTCACCAGCTTGAACGGGCCGTTCAGAATCGAGATGCGAGGGTCGATCTCCGTGTGAATGGTTTATGAGAGGCTTTTGGTATTTGTTCAGGCATACCATACAGATATAACTATCGTCTTCCGGGAAGAACTGTCCTTTGCCCTCCCCTGTGATCAACTCGTCGCAAAGACTGCAGAATACTTCCATGATTTGTTCTCCTCTTTTTTTGCACATGATGTTTCAGTTTCTATGTTGACAACAAGCAAAAGCCATTCCATGAAAACTGAAGCGACAATTTGCGTCGTCGTAACAGGTGGTAGAAAAAAGAAGAGGCTACTTCAGGGAAAATCAGATGGGAGCGTCGGAATAATGCATCTAAAATCAACAAACATGGAAGGGGAAATTCGAACCAGCGGAGAAAATTTCCCCGCTAAGAATGACTTGGTTTGATCATTGACTCTTTCTGGTGCCTCCGAGCGTTTCAGGGTGGGGGTGTTATTAACCCATTCTTATAACCAATGAATTCTAAGCTCAAGGTGCGCCGTAATAGTAATGCTTTTTGATAGCAAAATCAAACACACGCTTGCGGAAAACCATTTCCAGAGTGGTCGACCCTATTTAGAGCTTCAAGGCAAATGAGGTAACCAAAAGGCCGTCGTCTTCGATAATCTTGCCGAAGCGGTTGGATAAAATGACATCTTTGTTTTTCAATAGCCGGGCTTCCAGTCGCCACAAAAGGTTTGGCGTGATGCTCACATCAGCAGTAATCGAACCTCCGTAGATTTGGAACCCATCCCCAGTGCCGGTTTTCACAAACGTCCGCTCGCTTACCTATGCGTCGGACAGCCTTTTTTGGCCAATGCGATGCTAGTCATTCTGACACATCGCCTCCAAGGCCAGGTTCAACTTCAACACATTGACGCGCGGCTCGCCGAGGAAACCCAACTGCCGGCCCCCGACATGTTGTTCGACAAGCTGCCGGACTACGGTTTCATCCAAACTGCGAACGCGCGCTACTCGCGACACTTGATAAAACGCCGCTGCCGGACTGATGTGCGGATCGAGGCCGCTGCCCGAGGCCGTCACTAGATCAACTGGAATTGGCTCAGTGTTGTCCGGAGCGGCTTGCCGCAGCGCTTGCACACGGGCTTCGACGGCTTTCATCAAAGCCTCATTGGTCGGCCCAAGATTCGAGCCGGAGGAAACTGCTGCGTTGTATGGGAATGGGCCCGTTGCTGATAATCGACTCCAAAAGTATTTCGGATCATCGAACGACTGGCCGATCAGCTCTGAGCCCATCGCCTTTCCATCCTCGTAAATCAAGCTGCCATTCGCTTGATTGGGAAA
>DASWHH010000512.1:0-3394 GCA_036398295.1 bacterium | reverse complement strand
GATGGTGCTCTCCAAAACTGGATCGCTGCGCTGAGCGTTGACCGACAAATCGACGAGGATGGACCACGTCGGGCGTGTGTTGCTCTATTTACCTGGCTGGGGCAAAATCACGAGTTGACGAAGAAGTATCATCGTGCGTTCACCTCAGCGCTGTTTTGAAATCCGGTTCTCCTTGGAGTTAGTTGCTAAGTAAGAGCAACCTGCCCAATAACATGAAAATTTCTTAAAGAAATAAATTGCAGCTTCATTACGTTCCGTTTCTTTGGACGGAACTTATGCTGCTCATTTCTTAGAATGAGGCTAAAATCTTATCTCTGCCGACCGAGCTCGAAGATCTAATTCGACTGAATGAACTCGAGTGAATTGTTGTCCGGGTCCCGTAGCGACCCATGAAGCCTGCCCTCTGACATTTGAACGGCGTTGATTTGTTTTCCGCCGTTGGCCAACCCTGCTGCAAAAGCCTTTTGGACATCTTCGACCACAAACCGCAGCTGAATCGTGTTGTGATCGGCATCGACCTTTGCCAGACTTTTTGAGCAGAAGAGCAATTCCATATTTCCTATTTTAACGCTCTGAAGAGTTTCTCCAGCAAAGGCAAGGGGCCGAAATTCAACGCCAAACACCTGTGAGTAAAATTTCAACATCTGCTCCATGTTTCCTACGGCAATGGTAATTTTATCAATGGTTATCACTTCAACTCCCTCCTGCGATTTCGTAAAAACGCTCGTGGACCCGGGGCTCAAAAAGTATGCAAAGCCTGCCAGTACAAAGAAAAGGGGGTTCATGACAATCCTCCTTTAGGCTCAATTAAGGAAAACTACACTATCGATACAAAAACGCAAGAACTTTTATGCCGCTACTGGACAAAACAGCCTGATACGGAGAAGTTACTGGCGGTCACCTCCGTGGCCGATGTTTGAAAAAAAGAATTGCATTTGGGGCGGCCAGTTTTAAATTATTGCTAAACTCGATCAATCATCAAGTCGGATGAAACCTGAAGTTTCAAAAGGAGTTCTCTTATGACTATTGCCGTATCCCGCCGACTTTTTACCGTGGAGGACTATCATGAAATGGCCAATTCGGGTATTCTCACTGAAGATGACCGTGTGGAATTATTGGATGGGGAGATTGTCGAAATGAGTCCGATTGGGAGCCGTCATGCCGCCTGTGTCAAGCGGTTGACCAAAATCCTCGAGCGACAACTCGGGGATGCAGCAATTCTTAGCGTTCAGGATCCAATTCACCTCGGCCCGCGTTCTGAGCCGCAGCCGGATCTCGCCCTGCTCAAGCCGCGCGCCGATTTCTACGCGCAAGCCCATCCCGGCCCAAAGGACGTGCTGCTGATCATCGAAGTGGCGGAAACGTTGGCGGAATCAGATCGAAAACTGAAGCTGCCGCTGTACGCCAAAGCCGGCATCGCCGAAGTGTGGATTTGGGATCTGACGAGCAAGCAGGTCGAAGCGTACCTTCAGCCCGCTGGCAAAAAATACCTCGTGGTCGAAACCTACAACGAAAAGCAGGCTCTCGCTCCGCACTTGTTGCCAAAGCTAAAAGTCGATTTGAAAGAGGTCTTTCGATTGATTTAGTTTATGAGACTCGAAAACTCAGAAGGAATAACGTTATGTCCGTCGCCGTATCCCGCCGACTCTTTACCGTTGACCAGTACCATGAAATGGCATGCGCTGGCATCCTTTCCGAAGATGACCGCGTGGAGTTGCTGGATGGAGAAATTGTCGAGATGAGTCCAATTGGTAGCCGACATTCAGCCTGCGTCAATCGGCTGACAAAGGTCCTCGACCGTCAAATTGGGGAGACAGCAATTCTTAGCGTTCAAAACCCCATTCGGCTGGGCCCGCGCTCCGAGCCACAGCCGGATTTGGCTCTGCTCAGACCTCGCCCGGATTTCTATGCGAATGCCCATCCCGGCCCCAAGGACGTGCTGCTGATCATCGAAGTGGCGGAACCCTCGGCAGAGTCAGATCGAAAACTGCAGCTGCCGTTGTACGCCAAAGCGGGCATCCCCGAAGTGTGGATTTGGGAACTGGCAAGCAAGCAGGTCGAAGTGTGCCTTGAGCCTGCCGGCAAGAAATACCTCGTCGGTGAAACGTTTATTCAAAAGCAATTTCTCTCCCCAAAGGCGTTGCCAAGCGTCAAAGTGGATTTAAACGAGATATTTCAAATTATTTGATGCATAAATTTGTAACACAACATTAATGTTGTGTTACATTTACAATCCCAAACGAGCTTTTCAAACGGCGCTGATTTGTGCCATCCAACGATCCCACAAAGTAGTTGATTTCCAAGTCCCATTTCATTATAATTCAATCGATTCAATAATCGCAAATCAGCGGGATGAATTCCGCGGACAGATCAACACTCATCATTCCAGAACCCTATGGAAGAGTGGGGCAGATGGAGAATGACATCAAAGAATGTTATGGCAAGGCCCTGCGCGGGCGCTATCATTCAAATTGGTTTCAATGGACCAAAACTGACGGGAACTGACTTTCAATCAAGATGATTGAGGATGAAGATTAAAAGGAGTATCGCATGAATAAGAAACGCGTCAATAGTTTCAACAGCCAATCGCCGCTAAAGGTTGGCAAACAGGCTTACGAAATTTTCCGGCTCAGCGCCCTTGAAAAAGCCGGCTTCAACATTTCCCGCTTGCCGTTTTCCATGAAAATTCTCATCGAGAATTTGCTGAGAAATGAAGACAACGCCTTTGTGAAAAAAGCCGACATCGAAGCCGCCGCGAAGTGGAACGGCAAACCCTCCGACAAAGAAATCGCCTTCATGCCAGCGCGGGTGTTGATGCAGGATTTCACCGGCGTGCCCGCGATCGTGGACCTCGCTTCCATGCGCGACGCCATCAAAAAGTTGGGCGGCGATGCTAAGAAAATCAATCCGCTGATCCCCGTCGATCTGGTAATCGATCATTCCATTCAAGTTGACATGTTCGGCAACGACACCGCCATCCGTTTCAACACCGACAAAGAGTACGAGCGCAATCGCGAGCGTTACGTTTTTTTGCGCTGGGGACAAAGGGCCTTTCAAAACTTCCGGGTGGTGCCGCCGGAAACCGGCATCTGCCATCAAGTGAATTTGGAATACCTCGGACAGGTGGTTTTTCGATCAACTGAAAGTGGCCTGCCCGCCAGTGGCCATAGGCAGGCGGGCAGAACCCTCGCCTATCCCGACACCCTCGTCGGCACCGATTCCCACACCACGATGATCAACGGACTCGGCATCGTGGGCTGGGGCGTCGGCGGCATCGAGGCCGAGGCGGCGATGTTGGGCCAGCCGATTTCGATGCTGATCCCCGAGGTCGTCGGGTTCAAATTTACCGGCAAATTGGCGGAAGGCGCAACCGCCACGGACCTGGTGCTGACGG
>DASWHH010000511.1:0-4227 GCA_036398295.1 bacterium | reverse complement strand
ACAGTTAGCAGTGGGTTCGAGGGTGATTCAAGCCAAATCAGGTCAGCGACGCCGCAGGAGCGAATCCAGCCGGCTGTATCGTCCACCGCCACGCGCTGCACGGACCAACGCTGTCTTTCAGCGCCTGCTGCTGCTAGGCCTGCAACACCTTGATAACAATCATCTGGTATTGCCACAACGGCACCAGCCGGAAGCTGGTCAAACACGGCGGCAATGGCAGCCATGCCGGAGGCGAACGCCACGGCCTTACCAGACTCTAGCCCGCCGACGACTTCTTCGAGTGCTTCCCAGGTCGGAGTACCATCATCGCGCGAGTACTCGCGCCCCCTGCCGATTATGAAGTTCGATGCGGGGATCGGCGGTACGTTCAGCGGAGCGCCGGATTCGGAAGCGCGGCCTGCCGAGACGAGCCACGATTCCGGTTTGATTCCAGACGGGTGCTTCTCCATTCTTTCGAATACCTCCAGACAAGAAGAATTATGGTGCGGAACTATTGGCTCAAATGCGAATTCACAGGTCCAACTTGCACAGCCTAACATAGTGCTCACTGGCGCAAGGGATTAACAGCACCTGCGCTGCGAATGCAAACAGAACTTCGAGAAAGCATCAAAGCAACCCAGTCAACCACAGCCCTTGCGTCCAGTGAAGCAAACGTTAGCTGTATAGCACTTTGATTCAGAAATTTATTTATTCTTTGGAATGTAATCTTTTGGGTCGATTCTGGTCATAAAGTCAAAATTATCGAAATCCGTATCAGCACTTATTAGTTTTTTAATCTTATTGTTTTTGAGTTGCAGCGTGGATTGCATCTCGGGGCGTTATATCGGAATTCTTATACTGTTCGACTAATTCTATGGCAAAGCGAATATCAGCTTCTGTTACAGGAAAAATAGTCAACGGATACTTAAAAATGTCATTGCAAAGTTGAATTCCTTTTTCGATTAAGCCAATGTGGCTATATCGATAAAGTAATTCCTGAAATATTTCTGTATTAACCACTCCTGTCAATACTTGCGTTTCAATGTCTTTTAAAATGTGTAAACAGGGATTCTTGTACACATGTGGTTTACCAGCGGCGTACATAAAAATGTTTACATCTAAAAATACTGGTTCTTCCATTTATTTAAGATGCCCCTCCGCAATTTCTGCTTCCATTTTCTCCCAGTCTGAGACGGGTAAATCCATCTCAGCGATTCTCTGTGTAATGGGCGTAGTGGTAAGCTTCGGCTTGATAAAAATCCCATCATCTCTTAATTCGATGAGCACATCAGTTTCTGGAAGAAGACCAGATTTCTCGCGCATTTTTTCAGGGAGTTGGATGCGGCCCTGTTTATCAATTTTGCTGACTTGTGTTGACATTTCATTCTCCAAAAGTAAGTTGCACTATCTACAGCCATTTTAACTTAAATATAGCCTGTGTTCTTAAATTAGTCAATCGATAAATCACGTAACTACCTTACATTGCTACCGTTCGTTATTTTACGGCTAACATTTCTCTCCTATTGAATCTCCTCTTCTAAATCTGCACGATGATAGATTCAAATCTTTTCAACAATCACCTTCTTCTTTTTGCCCTTTTTTTGTACAAGCTCACCGTTCTTCAACTCCTCCACCACCTCCGCATGCAACTGCATCAGCACCTTCTCCGGTGTCAGCGGCGAATGAAACGGAAAATCAGCATTTTGGCGGAAAGCGCGCATGGCGTGGCGCAGCGCAAAGAACGCGCCGATGCCATACATCAGCGGCGGCTCGCCTACCGCTTTGGTGCCGTACGGCCCGTGGTGATTGTCCACGTTTTCCAACAATTTCACTTCGAGAAGATCGGGCATAAAATAAACATCGGGTAATTTGTATGTGGCGAGCGAATTGGAAAGGTAGTGGCCCGTTTCATCGAATTTCAATTCTTCGAGCGTCATCCAGCCGAGCCCCTGCGCCAGCCCGCCCTCGATTTGCCCGCGATCGACAATCTCATTGATCGGACGCCCGAGGTCGTGAACGATCTTCACCGAGTTGATGTCGTATGTCCCGCGCAAGCAATCCACCGTCACTTCGATTACGGCCGTTCCAAAAACGTGATACGCAAACGGATGCCCCTTTTCTTTGGCGCGATCGAACCAGATACCCGGCGTGGCATAGTACCCGTGCGCCGAAAGCGCCACCCGCGAGGTGTACGCCTTCTGCACCAGCTTAGCCCAGTCCCAGCCGGTTGCCTGACCGTCGTAAAGGACCTTGCCATCAACCACGGTGACTTTTTCTGCGTGTGAGAGGTGGAGATCGTTAACAACTACAATTTTTAACCTTTCCAAGATTTGTTCAATCGCCAGCAGGGTGGCATGGCCATTGAGATCGGTGGTGGCACTCGCGGCGCTGGCGGACATGTTGGCGACGCGCGTGGTGTTGGTGCTTTCAATTTTGATGCGCTCGGGACGAACGCCCAACGCCTTCGCCGCGATGGCAGTGAGATTGGTGATCAGCCCCTGTCCCATCTCCACGCCGCCGGTGGTCACGCCGACGCTGCCGTCGGTGTAGATGTGCACCAGCGCGCTGGCCTGATTCAGAAATGTCGACGTGAATGAGATGCCGAAGCAGATGGGCATCACCGCGAAGCCTTTCTTGGTTTCGAAATGAGCTTGGTTGTAACTCTCGATGCGTTTGCGTATCGCGGCGATGTTGTAGGCTTTGTCGGCTTCGTCCCACGTCATGCGGCTGCGGGTATCCGCCGTGCGCTGGCCATACGGCAGCACATCGCCTTCCTGCAATAGATTCTTGTACTGCATCTCCTCGCGGGACATGCCCAATTTTTCCGCGGCTTTGGCGATGGCACTTTCGATCACGAACATCCCCTGCGGTCCACCGAAACCCCTGAAGGCGGTGTTCGGCGGCAAGTTGGTTCGACAACACGCGGCAAAAACTTTCACGTTCGGAATAAAGTAGGAATTGGTACTGTGAAACAACGTGCGCTCCAACACGGCTGTTGAAAGATCTGCAGTGGCACCTGAGTTTTGATAGTGTTTCACTTCGTACGCCAGAATTTTTCCATCCTTAGTAACGCCAATCTTGAAGTCCGAAGAATAGGGATGGCGCTTGCCGGTCATTTTGATATCGTCGTGGCGGGAGAGCACCAGCTCCACCGGCTTGCCGGTGTGCCATGCCGCCAACGCCGCCAGACAGGACCATGCCGTCGCCTGATCTTCTTTGCCGCCGAATCCGCCGCCGAGGCGTTTCACGTCGACTTCAATTTTATTGTTATGCAATCCCAAAATTTTGGCCGCCGCCCGCTGCACCGCCGCCGGACTCTGAGTGGAAGAATGAATACGCATCACGCCGCCTTCGAGTGGCACCGCCCGCGCGCGCTGGGTTTCGAGATAAACATGCTCCTGCCCGCCGATGTCGCAGCGGCCCTCGACCACCAGATCGCATTGCGCCCACGCGCCCTCCACGTCGCCCAAGTGGAATGTGCGCGGGGTGCCGATGATCTGTCCTTTGGCAAATGCCTCGCGCGGGTCGGTAATGGGCCGCACGGCCTTCACTTTCATCGAAATTTGCCTGGCTGCCTTGTGGGCCGCTTCCGGCGACGTTGCGACCACTAACGCCACCGGCTCGCCAACGTAATGCACTTTGCCATCCGCCAGCAGGTTCTCGTCAGGGATGATCGGACCGATCTGGTTTTCACCGGGAATATCTTTCGCCGTCAACACCGCAACCACCCCGTTAATGGTGGCGGCTTTTTTAGTGTCGAGCTTCAAAATATCGCCGTGCGCGACATCGGAAGAAAAGACGGCGGCATACAGCATCTCCACCGGTTGCGGCAAGTCATCCACGTATTGGGACTCGCCGCGGGTATGGGCAGCAGCATCAATGTGCTTCATAGAAATCCCTCACGGTTACAAATTCCGGGAACAGTTTGGTGAAGTGCGCAATGATCAGTTGACGCACCAAAAGTCGCTTGTAATCTGCTGCGCCGCGGATGTCACTAATCGGCGAAATTTCTTTCATCGCCACTTGAATTGCGTCAACGATTGTCTGGCGCGTTACCGGTTTCCCCTTCAAAAACACGCAGGTGTTTTTCATAAACAGCGGCACGGGCGCGACGCCCCCCATCGACAATTCGATTTCCGCAATCACCCCTTTGGGCGCGCGAATT
This sequence comes from bacterium, assembly GCA_036398295.1. GTDB lineage: Bacteria > Zhuqueibacterota > Zhuqueibacteria > Oceanimicrobiales > Oceanimicrobiaceae > DASWHH01. The sequence continues at coordinate 83 of DASWHH010000511.1, read as the reverse complement.
TTGATGGCGCTGGTCACAGAGGCGATATCGAGGGTCCTGCGCTTCGAGACTTTTTCGAAATGGATTTTCGCACCGGGTTCAGG
>DASWHH010000510.1:0-3412 GCA_036398295.1 bacterium | reverse complement strand
AAGCTCTAAAATTCGATCACTGCCGATGCTGGCGGGCAGATTGGGATCATGCCGGTAATGTGCAAACCTTTCGCTGTGTGGGTCGAGGCGGTTCAAGCCACCGCCATAGGTGCCAATCCAAAGAACTCCCAGGGAATCGAGATGCAGGGCCATGATGAAATTGGAACTCAAGCTCTGGGGATTGTTGGGATCATGCCGGTAATGTGAGAACGACTCGGTTGCCGGATCAAATTTGTCGAGCCCGCCCCCGAGGGTGCCGATCCAGACCTGGTTGTCCGGCGTCTCTTGGATGGCCAACACGGTGTTATGGCTGAGACTCTTAGGATCGTCCGGGCTGTTGCGATAGTGGGTAAACGTTGCGGTTGCCAGGTTCAATTTGTTGAGCCCACCATTGGCGGTTCCAACCCAAAGGTTACCTTCCCGATCCTGGCTGACCGCTCTCACCTCGACATCGCTCAGACTGTTTGGATCGTCCGGGTTGGGAAGATATCTTTTGCAGGACTGTGTTTCGAAATCAAAGCGGTTCAAACCGTTGCTGGTGCCGATCCAGAGATTATACTGGCGATCTAGAAATAGGGAACGAATGCGGTTATCCGAGATCGAGCCCGAATCCGCAACTTCGTTTTTGAATACGGTTACGCCATAGCCGTCATAGCGGTTCAACCCGTCCTGAGTTCCAATCCATAAAAATCCGAGGTGATCTTGCAGGATACAGTAAACCGTGCGCTGCGTCAGGCCATGTTCAACAGAAAGGTGCTTGAATTGTGGATTCTGAGCCGACGGCAAGCCCCTCGCGAGCCCCCAGATTAGAAAAATCAAAACAGTCCGCCAGCAGGTTTTCATAACATTCCCCAGGTTTAGAAAATTCTACTGCACTTCGGAGAGGACAGGTTTCAGCTTCCGCCACACGGTTTCAGCAATGATGCGGTGCCCTTGCGAAGTCGGATGGATGCGATCGGCCTGATTGAGTTCGGGTACGCCACCCACCCCCTCCAGCAGAAAAGGAATAAGCGTGGCGTCGTTCGTTTGCGCCAGTTGCGGAAAAAGGTCTCGAAACTGCCTGGTGTAATTCGGTCCGAGATTGGGCGGCGCCTGCATCCCGGCGATAACCATCTTCACCTGCGGATAAGCGCGTTTGGCTTTGTCGATAATGCCCTGCAAATTTTTCCGGGTCACATCGATGGCGATGCCGCGCAAGGCGTCGTTGCCGCCTAACTCCAGCACCAGCACATCGATTTTGCGGCGCAGCAGCCAGTCGATGCGGCGCAATCCGCCGGCCGAGGTTTCTCCACTCAGCCCGGCATTGACCACCTCGTATCTCCATTTCAAAGAATCTATCTTTTGTTGTATTAGTGCCGGGAAGGCCAGTTCGGGGTTCAAACCATAACCGGCGGCAAGACTGTTACCCATAAACAGAATCGTCTTTTTTTCACCGCGCTCGGCAGTGGATTTACTTTGCGATGCGTGCAGAGCCAGGGCCACAACAGCAATAAAAACGAGAACTGATTTCCTATTAAACATGATCAAACTCGCTGGAACTATCGGTCATCGCCAACGTCTAAAACAGACGTTGCTTTTGCAATGTAACAAACCTATATTTTGATTTCAATAGCTAACTCAGGACCACCAGGAAATGACAGAAATTTTGAGCGCAGAGAATTTGACCAAATCTTACAAGAATGGCGCGACCATGCTGACGGTTTTGCACGACATTAGTTTGATCATCCCAGCCGGAGCCTCGTGCGCTATTGTCGGGCCCTCCGGCAGCGGCAAAACCACCTTGCTCGGCCTGTGTGCCGGCCTCGATCTCCCGACCAGTGGCGGCGTGATTTTAAACAGCATCGCGTTGAATGGTCTTAGCGAAGATGAGCGCGCAGCAGTGCGCAACCAGCAGGTGGGCTTTGTGTTTCAGAACTTTCAGCTCATGCCGACACTCACCGCCGTGGAAAACGTGATGGTGCCACTGGAGTTGCGTGGGGACAATGGCGCTCACCATCGCGCCAGAGAACTGCTGCAGCAGGTAGGTTTAAGTGAGCGTCTGAATCACTATCCTGTGCAACTTTCGGGCGGTGAACAACAACGGGTGGCCCTGGCGCGGGCCTTCGTGAATCGTCCACGAATTCTGTTTGCCGACGAACCCACCGGCAACCTCGATTCCGAGACCAGCGAACGCATCGAGGACATTCTCTTTCAGCTCAATGCCGAACATGGCACCACGCTGGTCATCGCTACCCACGATCTCGAGCTGGCGGCGCGCACACAGCGCATCATCAAATTGAAGGCGGGAGCGGTGGTTTCCGATCATTCCACAAATCACGTTCCGGCTCCACAACCCGCTCATTCATAACCGGTTTAACAAAATGGATTTAAAGAAACTCGGCTGGGATGATCATCTTGAGAAGGTTTTCTCGCCGCTGAAGAGCGTTGGCTATTCCGTGGGACGGGTCACCATCGAAAATCGCGATCGTTATCAAATCGTAACGGAGATAGGCGAATGCCCGGCGGAAGTCACCGGCAAATTTATGTTCAGCGCCGACTCGGCCGCACAGTTTCCCAAGGTGGGGGATTGGGTGGCTGTGACCATGTTTGATGCGGAACAAAAGGCAATTATTCACGAGGTGTTGCCTCGGAAAACTAAATTTTCTCGCAAGGCCCCCGGTAAAGGATTCGAAGAGCAGGTCATCGCCGCCAACTTAGATGTCATTTTTATCGTCCAGAGCTTGGATGAAAATTATAACTTGCGTCGGCTGGAGCGTTACTTAGTGATGGTGCACGAAAACCGGGTCCAGCCCATCGTCGTGCTGAATAAAACCGACCTTTGTCCGGAATACGAGGACCGGCTTACGGCGGTGCGCAATCTCATGCCCGATTTGACGGTCGTAGCCGTCAGCGCCAAAACCAATTCCGGATTGGAGACGCTACGAAGTTTGATCAAAGCAGAGTGGACGTTCGCTTTTATCGGATCCTCCGGCGTCGGGAAATCGAGTCTCATCAACCAACTGGCAGGCGAAGAGATTTTCAAAACCGCAGAAGTCCGTGAGATAGACTCCAGAGGTCGGCACACCACCACTCGTCGGCAGCTGATCGTCCTGCCCACCGGCGGCTGTTTGATTGATACGCCGGGCATGCGCGAGTTGCAGCTCTGGCAGGCCGAGGAGGGCATGGACGAGACTTTCGCTGACATCGACAGGATTTCCACTGATTGTCATTTTTCCGATTGCACCCACACCTCCGAGATCAAATGCGCAGTGTTGGCGGCAGTCGCGAGTGGTGAGCTTCCGCAAGGGCGATATCAAAACTACTTGAAAATGCGCAAAGAGTTGGCGCACCTCGAAACCACCATCAACAAAGAAAGTTTCTTGGAGCGGAAGCGAAAAGACAAAATTTTGCACCGCGAGATCAATCGGATTAT
>DASWHH010000509.1:0-2237 GCA_036398295.1 bacterium | reverse complement strand
ATTTGCTACGCACTTTCGAAGTGCGTGGCAAATAGTCAAAATAGTTAAACCAGGGAGTGGCAATTAACTAAGAAAGGGAGTGAGTTATGAAAGACACCTTCAAAATGCCGGATACCGCGGCTGTGTTTTGTCCGTATTGCGGTGTGAAGTTAGAAGTGTTTGTCGATGTTTCAGGGGGCGAGGTACAGTCGTATGTCGACGATTGCGAGGTGTGCTGTCAGCCCATCGAATTCCGGCTGGAGCTGACGAGCAAGCAGCCGCGGATTTCCGCCAAACGAGGAAATGAATGACGAAAGGCGTCATCCCTCAAATCCTCCCTTCCACAAAAGCGTGGTTGATTTTAGTGGCGGTAATCGGCGCTGCAGTCGTTCTGGTGTGGGTGTCGCCGCAGGAACGATCGCTGGGCAGCGGCATTAAATTCGTTTATGTTCACGTCTCGTTGACCTGGGCCGGGATGGCCGGGTTCACGGCGGCGGGTGTGATGGGCGCGGTACTGACGTTCATCGATCATCCCCGCTTGCCGGCCTGGCAGGAAAGCACCACCTGGGTGGCGCTGACGTGGTTTACGGTTGGGGTGGCGATGGCTATGCTCGCGGCCAAAATCAACTGGGGTGCCATTCACTGGAAGGAGCCATTGTTGGTAGCATCGTTGCGATTTCTGGCCGCGGCGCTGCTGGTACAGATCGCAAAACGCTGGTTGATATCAGGGCGCCTGCGCGGCGCGCTCGACGTCTTGCTGGCGTTTTTTCTGATGTGGTCGATACTGGGCACACCACAAGTCATGCATCCGCAGAGCCCTATTCGGCAATCATCCTCCCTGGCCATTCAACTGACATTTTTGGGAATGTTCATTCTCAGCTCGCTGGCGGCGGCGTGGACGGTCTGGCAATTTCGAAGGTTTTTCACCACGGAACCACGCGGAAACAAGCACAAGAGAATCAAGTTTTTGCAGAGAACGTAAAAATACGTATGAAGAAATCCCGATGTGTCGGGGCAAAGAACGCGCAAAGGCCTCTCGCCCGGATCTGTGTGTTCATTACAGGGCAAAGGTCAAAGTCATCAAGTAAAGTCAGTTCACCCCTAACTCATTTTTGCTTTTATTCTTTTTGCAATTTCTTCGCGTCTGCACGGCTTTGGGTGTGCTTTTCGGTTTGGTTGCGCTCGCTCGTGCTAGAGAACTGATTTGCTATCCGTGGCCATCCGTGCCAATTCCGTGGTTCATTTTTTTGGTTTTTATGGAAAATTTGATCAAGCAATATCCGGTCATCATCGAGATTTCCCTGCACTGGGGCGAAATGGACGCGTTTCAGCATCTCAACAACACCGTTTATTTTCGCTATTTTGAAAGCGCCCGCATCGCCTATTTCGAAAAAATCGGTTACATTGAATTGATGCGGACGTCGGGATGCGGTCCGATCTTGGCCTCGACCCACTGCCGTTTCAAAGTTCCGCTCACCTATCCCGACCGTGTGTCCGTGGGCGCCAGAGTCTTAAACATCGAGGACGATCGTTTTTTGATGGAGTACGCCATCATCAGTCACAAATTTCAAAAAACCGCCGCCGAGGGCCAGGGGGTGATCGTCTCGTTCGATTATCGTGAAAATAGAAAGACGGCGCTGCCGGAGGAAATCAAACAGCGCATTTTGAAATTGCAAGGCGGCACAGACCCGGTGAGGGTTCACAAACCTTGACGGATTTCTTCAAACCAAAATCTGGAGTGATTGAATGGCTGCGAAATCTTCGACTTTCCCAACTGCCTATGCGGATCTGGACACTGACCAACTGATTTCCGCCTATTCCGCTGGTCCCGAAAGGGTGCGGCAGGTCATTCAGGGTCTGAAACCCGCCGACCTCAAAGCGCACCCGCGCGAGGGTAAGTGGTCGATTCAGGAAATCGTGGTACATTTGTCCGATGCCGAAGTCATGGGCGCGGCGCGCATCCGCCAGGCCTTTGCCCAACCCGGCAGCACGGTCGCGGTTTATGATCAGATGGTCTGGGCCAGAGAGATGGCTTACCAGGACTACGACACCAAAACTTTTTACACCGCGCTGATGATGTTTGATGCGCTGCGTCTCGCTACCGCCAAATTGTTTCAGCGCGCGACCGCCGCTGACTGGGAGAAGGTTGTCATTCATCCCGAATGGGGCGCCATCACCTTGCGCCAGCTGCTCGAGCTTTACGCCGATCACAGCGAACGGCACATCGCACAAATTCTCACGCTGCGGGAGTTGTTGGG
>DASWHH010000508.1:0-6782 GCA_036398295.1 bacterium | reverse complement strand
GTCCACTCAAAAACAATTCTGCGGCAGAGTTTCTGCCGGTGCAGCACAAAAAATCCGCCATCGATTTCTATGAAAATCCTCAGCCAAACGCAAACCCGGAGCTAACGCTGGTCCAGAACAGCAGCCTAAGAGAACCGGTTTTGGATCTCAATACCGAAACATTGACACGAGCACAGCCTATGACATCGCCCAAACTGGAAATCGAAGATAATGGCGCGGACTCCGATTTCGACGACCTGCCTGTTCGCCAGAACGATGGTAACAAGCACTACTATCTGCTGGGCATCTACGGCTACTACCTCGGAAGGAAATTCCGCCTTCGGCACCCCGATACCCGCATCGGCCGTGATGGCAAAGCGAACGATATCGTCATCCGCAAGAATTCGCGGGGAGAACTCGATCAAAGCGTGTCGCGTCGCCACGCCACGATTTCTTATCGAAACGGCAAGTACGTCATACTTGATAAACGCAGTAAGAGCCGCACCTACCTCAATCAAGCGAAGATCGAGCCCGCTGATAACCTTGAAATCCAGCCGCGAGACGAGATCGAAATCATCAGCGATCGTAAGAGCCACATCCTGCGGATGGTGCCGGAAGGCGAGTGGGATTTCTCCTACCCCAAAAAAGCCGGCTCCTGGCACATTCGCCACCGTCTGAGACTTATCGGACTTGGCTCGCTGCTCCTGATGGCCGTCGCCGCCACTTTTTTCAGCCGCTCGCTTTTGATGAGGAATTTAATCGCCGACAAACCGGATACCCTGATGGTCAGCGAAGCCGCCTGGTTTTCGACGGGCAAAGGTCCGGACAACGGCGACACCGGCGCTCTCATGCCCAACCATCCGGCCATTGCGGATTTTGACGGTGATCGCTTCGTGGACATGGCGTACGTCGATGACAAGGGAACGCTCTTTTGCATCAACGGCAAAACTCAGAAAACCCTGTGGAGCATCGGCGACTTTCAGGTCAGCCCGGGCGCGCCCATCACGGTTGAGGATTTGAACAAAGATGGCCGGCCCGACGTCATCGTGGTGTCGAAGGACTTGCGCGTGCGCGCGCTGGACGGACGCCTGGGTATCGAAATCTGGAAAAGCCCAATTCTGGCTGGCCCGCTCATCGCCCCCCCAGCCATTGCCGATTTCAACAAAGATGGCTTAAAGGACCTCGCGATTGCCTCAGAAGCCAATGCCATCTACGTCGGCTATCTGAGCTTGCGCAACGCGCGTTGGGTCAAGCTGGATATTGAAGCCCCGCTTCGCGGCGTCGTTTCCGCAGCAGATCTGTCTGGTGACGGCACCCAAAAAATCATTTTCGGCACGGAAACCGGCAAGATCATCTTCATCGATGGCGCCAACCAAAAAATCCTCGGGGAGATCAACGTCAACGAAGAATTCAGCAAAGCCACAGGCATCTTTGGACAAAATCATCAGATTCGCTACCCGGTGGCCATCGGCGATGTCAACGGCGACCAGGTGAAAGACATGGTTGTCCTCACCGAGCAATCGGGATTGCTAGCCCTGAGCGGGGTCAATCTCGAGCGCCTGTGGTACGACCTTCCCGATAGCAGCGCTTACCGGGAAGGTGGGTTAAACCAAAACCTGCTCCTGGGTGATCTCGATGGTGACAACCTTCTCGACGTGGTTTACCGTACCCCCAATGGCTGGCTGCGCGCGTTGAAGGGGGATGGTGAGGGCAAAGACCGAAAAATGATCCTGTGGGAGAAGAGTGATCACTATTATTCAACCTTCCCTGCTCTCGCCGACTTCAATAAAAATGGCACCCTCGATGTAGTGACCGCAGATGTCACTGGACAGCTTTTCATAATTGAAGGCTCGACCAGCGAAATTCTCTGGACGAACGGCACCCAGGGAGCGCCCCTGATTGGCCCGCCACTGATCGGCGATCTTGATGACGACCACCGCCTCGATCTCGTCGCGCTAAAAACCGACGGCAAGGTGGCAAAGCTGGGCACCAACTCCGTGCACGCCCAGAGCGGCGTAATCTGGGGACAGGTGTTCGGCAATAGCAAAAACACCAACAGCATCGTCGCGACACCTCAGGATAGCATGGTGCACTACGCTTATATGGCAGGCTCCCTGGTGTTGATTGCCAGCGTTCTGGCATTCAATTACCGGATTCGAAAAAAACGCTGGGCTCTGAGTAAGGCTTAACGACAATCTAAAGGAGGGGAATCCTAAGCCGTTGTTATCCGCCATGAAAAACTCAGAACTAAAAATTTCGACCGCAGCCTTGAGCGATGTTGGCGCGGTGAGAAAAGCCAACGAGGACAGTTATTTCGTTTCGAAGGATGAGCGGCTGCTGATCGTCTGCGACGGCATGGGCGGCCAGGTAGCCGGCGGGCTCGCCAGTAAAATCGCTGTCGAAACCGTCAAAGATATATTCTTTGGCTTGAAGGAAGATCAAATCCTGAAAATCTCGTCGGACCTCGATCCCACTCTCGCCATTTCCTCCCGTCGGCTGATTTCCGCAGTGCGTATGGCCAACCGCCGGCTCTTCAGCATTGCCGCCAGAATTCCCAAACTCCGTGGAATGGGCACCACCGTCGTAGCCGCGACCTTCGATGAGTATTTTGCCACCATGGTGCACGTCGGCGACAGCCGCATCTTCCGCTACAGCGATGGCGAAGTGGTACAGCTCACGGAAGACCACTCCTGGTTGAACGAACTGATCGAAGATAACGAACTCAATGAGGAGGAGATCGAAACTTTTCAACAAAAGAACGTCATCACCAGGGCGCTGGGAACCTCGCCGACGGTGAAGGTGGATATTCACTGCGAAAAATACAAGAAGAATGATGTTTACATCCTGTGCACCGACGGCATGCACGCCTCAGTTTCGGGAGAAGACATCAGTAAGATGATCTCGAATCACCCCCATTCGCTGGAAACGATCACCAAGAAGTTGATCGAAAAAGCCAAGAGACGCGACGGCACCGACAACATCACCGCGGCGTTGGCACAGATTCGGCAGAACAGTGCGGAAACCAAGATGGTCGGCACATCGGCAACCATCACCGAGGAAGACGAGAAGGTAGCGCTTAAAGAAGATAAATTCATTCTTGAAAAATACGGCAGCACCAAGCTGTCCATCACTAACAAAACTCACGTCCTGAATATGATGCACCAAAGATTCATTTTCGCCGCGGCCGTTTTAGTCACGGCTGTGTTTTGCTTTTTACTGGGCATGAACCTGCAGCCGGCGCACCAGCCCCTGGGGACCGCCATTCAACCCAATGTCAGCGGCGGTCAAAACCCGGGCGGGGCCGGCACGTCAGAACAAACGGCGCAAGCCGCATCGTTCGCCAACGGCCAGCAGCCCGTTTCAGCTGCCCCGCCCGTCATTCAGCGTTCGGCGGTAAGCCGTGATGCCGTGCTGGCGGTGGTGTTTTTCAACAGCCAGCGGGATTACGACGCCGCCCAACTGGAGGAGCGAGCGAAAGTTCTCGACCAATTGTCCCCGCTCTCTAAAGAGGGACACGAGCTGATCCAGGGTACTTTTTCGATCTTTCTAATTGATTCGTCCAACAATGTGATCCGGAAAACTTCAGGCGTTCACCTGCCGGATGTTTCACCCTTACCATGACCTTGATCATCGTACCAATTGTTTTTCTAGTGGTGTTTCTGGCCATCGGTCTGGTCTGGTTTTCACCGGAATTGCGCGGCGATTTTTTTTTATGGCGCGGTCAAATACGAAAAGCCCGTAAGATTTACGAACCACTAATGGACCAAAATCCCGAAAAGCTGAGCCTGTACAAAAAATTGGCCAAAATCTACTACCTGGAGAATCGCCGCGACAAGAAAGCGTTAAGACTTTTTGAAGTCATCATCCGGCTCAGGATTCCCTTCGAGTGGAAAGATGAGATTGTAACCGAAGTGGCCAAACACTACGTCACTGAAGGCCGAAAGGATGCCGAAGCCATCAAGCTTATTGAAAAGGCGGTTGATCGGGAAATTAAACAGTTGCGGGGATAGAATGCTCTACAACCGCAAAATGTTTTGCTGTGATGCCCGGGCTAAACCATGCGGGCATAAATCTTTTGAACACAACGGTAACAAAAATGCGAAATCCGAAACTCGAAATTCGAAACAAATTCAAAAAAGCAAATTCAAAACATAACAACCTTTGACCGAATCAAAAAAGTCGATGAGTACTGATATTAGATATTGGATATTTGAATTTCGAAATTTCCTTCGGATTTCGGATTTCGACATTCGAATTTTCAAGCTATGATATCATAACACTACTAAAAAACAACCTCTTGCACTTTGTAGTACTATATAAACGCTGATTTGACTACGTATGCCGGCATTCGACATCAAAAAAAATAAAGATTTGCTGATGATGATCATGGCATTGGGAGATGCTTACCTCGAGCGAGGGCTGCATGGTGAAGCCGCGAAGCGCTATCACCAACTGCTGGATTTGAAAGTCGCCAATCGCCATCTCTACACCAATTTGAGCAAAGCTTATCTAGGCCTGAAACGGTTCGACCAGCGTGCCATCGAAATTTATCAACGAGCGATCCAATACGATCCGAGCAACAAAGAAATCTATACGGCGCTGGCCACAATTTTTATCAACGAAAACCGCGAAGACGCTAGTGCGGTGGAGATTTATGAAATCGCTCTGAAACACGAAACCCCGATCTTTGCAAATGTGGCGGAACGCTTGGCGGAAATTTATTTCAAACATAAAGACTTTGTCAAATGCCGGGAAGCATCGGCAAAACTCCTGAACCGAGTGGGCTATCATCCGAAAGTGCTGAACCTGTTTTTGCAAAGCTGTTGGGTCGCAGCCTTTTTCAACGACGCCATCAACCTGCTCAAAAAATTAGTCGACACGGCGGAAAACAACACTACGCTGTTGAAAAATCTTTGCATAACCTATCTCGAGAAGATCTTTCACAGCGAGCAGGGCAACCAAGCCGTGCGGTTTAGTTATATCGACCGGCAGTTGGTGACCGACTATCTGAGCAAAAGCGCCGGCTTCGAGGATTTGCAGGAACTGTGTTTCTTCCTCGAACTCAAAAAATTCCTGCTTGAAAAAGACTATTGGAATTTCCGGGCACCGACTGAAAGCGAAGAAGAAGCAGAACTGGCTTACTCAGAAGTAGCCGCCGCTGAGACGCCAGCCAAGGCCCGTACCGAAGCCAGCGGCAAAAACGTCAACGCCGTGCAGCAGATTTTCAACAAGCTCAACCCCTTCGAGCCACTGGCCGTGCGGGCTGCCGGGGTCCATTCAACTTTGACCTACGAAGATTTCAAAAAAGAGGGTGCCGCCGCCGTTTTCGCCACCCCAGCCGGCGAATCCGCTGCCTTGAAGGTGCCGGACGGCGCCGAAGTCGTCACCGTGATGGAGTTGACCAATTACCAGTTCCTGCAGCAGAATTTCGGCACCGACCAGGTACAGCAGATGCGCAACAAGTTGTTTGTCGTTCTCACCGACGTGCTGGAGCGCAATAAGGTTTTTCACATCTGGCTGACCGCCAACGGCTTGATCTTTTTTTCTAAAGAAGTTTTAGATGCCGTGGGTATAGCCGTGGAGGTGCTGAACAAGCTCAATCGCCACAATTTTGTCAGCGAGCCCAACGAGCAAATTCGCCTCTCGGTTGGCATTCACCACGCGCGCCAGGACTTCACCAGCGACGAAGAGCAGGGGATGAAAGATCTGTGCGTCGGCTTGAAGGTTGGGATTGTCGGCGACGACGACCTGTCCGAGGATGACCGGCCGATGTACGGCAGAATTTTTCAAAAGACCGATCGCATTTTCCTGAGCAGCAAGGCCTACCGCGAAGTCAAAAGTTCCAATCGCTTCAAAGTCAACACCATCGGCCAGTTCAAACTCAAGTACCTGAAGGACACGCTCAGTCTGAGTGAGGTGGGATGGCGTAACCCGATCGATGATTTGAAGTTTGGCTTCATCAAAAAATTGGGGCGCTTCGATCTGCTGGTGGAAGTAGGCAGCAAGGGCGCGGTCAAGGTGTTCAAAGGCAAGGACTCGGTGCTGCAGCGGTTCATCGTCTTGAAGGTCATCCAGTCGGAGGCGTTCAACGCCCTGCCGCCCAACAACCAGCAGAAGATGCAGTTCTATCAAATCGCCAAGTCCTTTGGACAGATGAACCATCCCAACATCACCAACATTTATGAAGTGGATGAGGACCAGGGCCTGACCTACGTTGCCCGCGAGTTTGTCGAGGGCATCCCGGTCACCGACGCCTTCAAAAACGGCAAAGGCTATAGTCCGGAGCGGCTGGTTAAGATCATGTACCAGATCTGCAAGGGACTGCAATTCAGCCACCGCCTCGGCTTCTGCCATCTCAATTTGAAGCCCAACAACGTGCGGCTCGGCCCCAACGATGAAGTGAAGATTATGGACTTCTACATTCCCAAAAGCCTGTTCTTCGAATTCGATAACTTCAAAGAGGATCCGGAGCAGTTGTTGTATGTGGCGCCGGAACGCATCAACGCCGGCGCCGGCCAGATTCGCAGCGGCGCTGGCGACAGCCGCAGCGATATTTTCTCCCTGGGCGTTTTATTATATCACTTAGTAACGCAACTTTATCCGTTTGCAAGTAGAAATATAGACGACCTGGCACATGCTATCTTAAACAAGATGCCGCCCCCACCCTCGGGGATAAACAAGCAACTGCCGCCATTTTGCGAGTCATTCATCATGAAGTGCCTGGCCAAGGAGCCCGACAAGCGCTTTCAATCGGTCGAGCAGATGGTGACACTGCTGAAGAAGACGTTTGAAGGCAACTTGTT
>DASWHH010000507.1:0-6616 GCA_036398295.1 bacterium | reverse complement strand
CCTCTCAGCAAAAGTGACGAAGCGCAGATTTTGGCAACGGTGTTGGAAGCAGGGTGGCTGCGACTGTTTGCCAGAGTTGAACAGGTGCGTGAGGACGTGCTTGGGACTTCCTGGGAGCAAGTTCTCTACAAAAAAATCATGGAAGCGCTGGGTTATTCCAAAAACCAGACGGCGTTTTTGAGGTTGGCAGAAATCGTGACTTATGAGATTATTTGTGCGGAAATGCAGTGGGTGGACGAAGAAATGGCAGTGAAAAAATGCGCAGCGCTGTTGTTCGGCGCGGCCGGATTGTTGCCCTCGCAAAGTAAACCTGGGGCTGAGATTCTGGACGAGGCGACATTGACATACGTCGCGCCATTAGAAAGGCTTTGGGAGCAGATGTCCCATCGGTTGGGGATCAAACCGATGAAATCCCAGGCCTGGCAGTTCTTCCGGCTGCGTCCTCAAAACTTTCCCACTCGCCGGCTGGCAGGCATGGTTCAGCTCATTTTCCGTTTTTACCGGCAGGGCTTTCTGCAGGGTTTTTTGAAAATTTTTAGTGGCCAGACGAAAGATTATCCCCTCATCATAAATGAAATCGAAAACGTTTTCACTATTAAAGCCGAAGGATATTGGCGTGAGCACTACCGCTTTAAGGAAGAACGGGGGAAGCCATTGCAAAAAAGCCAGGAGGCTTTGATTGGGAAAGATAGGGCGCGTGATATTGTAGTAAATATTACGCTGCCGGTGTTGTATCTTTATAGCATGGAATCGAGCGACGGGGCACTCAAAAATACCTTGCAGGAAATCTACTTTCGTTATCCCAAACTATCGGAGAATACCATCACCCGCGCCATGAAACAACAGCTTCGGATGGGTCGGGGAAGTGTTATCAGCGCCTCACATCAGCAACAAGGCTTGATTCATTTACACAAACTATATTGCCGTCCATTGCGATGTTCGGAGTGCCTTAATCTCACTGGTTCACCGTGAATTTTCCGGATTGATTTCTAAAATTTCCTGCAAAACGATCCGATATTCTCTTATATCGAGATCGATAGCCCCGGTATGCCGCGGCACGGCCAGGAGTTTTCTGACATTTGCACGATCTTGAAAGCAAAACTACCGCAAAAAAAGTCCTTGACTTTTTCGTATTAAAGTCTATTTTGTCTTTGGTATGTAGATTGCTGATACGTAATTCCTAAAATTTGAGACCATTATGAATAGAACAATCGTGGTTTGTGTAATGTGCCTGGTTGGCGTGGGTTTTCTGGCCGCCGGCACCATTATTTTGAATTTCGATGCCCAACCTGGTTTCAACCTGGTGACGTTAAAGTGGACGACAGAAAATGAAATCAACCTGAAGGGATTTGAAATTCAGCGCAGTTTTGATAACTCCAATGATAACAATTTCAAGACCGTCGATTTCGTTAATGCCAACCTCGAGCAAAGAGCGAGAAAAGACTATGCTTATGAGGATAAGTCGGTTTTCCGGCAGCAGCAGGAACGCACCTACTACTACCGCCTGAAGATTGTTGATAAGGATAATTCCTTCACGTTATCGCGAGTTATATCGGTTTCACCAACTATCTCCAGCGCGCGACAAACCTGGGGCAGCATAAAAGCGATGTTCAGGTAGGCGCGTCATCTTCTGAACCCCTTGTGTCCGCAGCATAGAGTTGCCTTTCCGTCCTCAAATGACCAATTTGTATTTTTCTTCCCCAGATTTTTCAATCACCACTTTTGTTCCCCACGATAGTTTGATATCTTCACGGAATGAACTGGCGTCGATGCGATAGTGGCTGTGGGGTTTCTGCGGTCCCTGACACCAACATTCCACAGCTTTGACACTGGTATCAACTTCTTTGCGGCCAATTTTGAGTTTAAACGGCTTTCCGGCTTTGGGGAAGAAGTCCAATTCACGTTTCTGGATCATGATGTAGTTCCCACCGGCCTCGTCGGTGGAGAGTTTGCGCTTGAACTGCTGCTTTTTTTCGCTAGCCATCGTACGCTCCTTTTCACTTGGTTTCGAAACAAGAATAACAAAATAGTAGTGCAAAGTCAAATAATTCCTTGCCGATTTATTGGGACTTGTTTAGCTTCACGAAATTTTTTCAAGGAACTTGTAATGTACGAACAGGCTCTGTCTCATCTCAGAAAAGCCGACCCGGTCTTGAGAAAAATCATCCGGCGCGGCGGGCCCTGCAAGCTGGAGCCCATGAAAAACCACTTTGCCGCACTCATGGATTCCATCGTTTCTCAACAATTGTCCGTAAAGGCTGCGGCGACCATTTATCGACGGTTTTTAGCGCTTTATCCGGGAAGACGCTTCCCGAAGCCAGCCGACGTCATCGCCACGACTGATGAGCAACTGCGCGCTGTCGGGCTGTCGCGTCAGAAGCTCTCGTATATTAAGGATTTGGCACAGAAGCTTGAGCACGGCAGTATCGATACCCGGAGATTTCAACGAATGTCGGACGAGGAGGTCGTTGATGTACTGACGCAAGTCAAAGGCGTTGGTCGATGGACGGCCGAGATGTTTCTCATCTTCTCTTTGAACCGCCTCAATGTGCTGCCGGTTGATGATCTCGGTTTTCGCAAAGCTGTTAAAATCGAATATGGAATGAGCGAACTTCCTGAGGCGGAGCAATTGAACAAAATTGCTCAGTCCTGGCATCCATACTGTTCGATCGCTACCTGGTATCTGTGGGCCAGTCTGGACAACGTGCCGGCAGCGGCCAGTTGATTTTCGAAGGCTCGGGGAATAATTGCTGAATTGGTTTGTATAAAATACGGTCTCAAATAGAAAGCGTCGGTATTTCCTAAAAAATCAATGCACGGCGACCTGGAAATATCGGCGCTTTTCTTTTTAAGGCTGGGAGATTTTAATGGCCTTGAAGATTCTACGCTGCACTTCCTCACAGCTTCCCAAACCGTCAATTTCACGAACGAGATTTTGCCGAGCGTAATAGGGTGTCAAGGGTTTCGTTTCAGAGTGATATTTTGCCAGTCGAACTCTCAGGGTTTTCTCTTCATCGTCTGCCCTTTGAATGAGCCGAGGGTGAATTTCAGGGGGAGGGGGATTGAAGCGCAGATTGTAAATGACACCCGTCACCGGGTCCATCCGCCGGGCCGTGTTGCGAAGGATAATTTCTTCGTCCGCAACCTCGAACAAAAGAACATGATCGAGTTTCACTCGCGATTTTTGAAAGGCGCGATCGAGCGCCTCGGCCTGTGCGAGAGTGCGTGGAAAGCCATCCATTATAAAACCCGGTTTGGCGTCTGGTTGAGAGATACGTTCCATGATCATCTCGATAACGACGTTGTCAGGTACCAATGTCCCATTTTTCATATAACTTTCTGCCAGTTTTCCCAGGGATGTGCCTTGCGATACCGCCTCCCGTAGCATGTCGCCCGATGAGATGTGCGGGACGCCCAATACACTCATCATATTTTTAGCCTGGGTGCCTTTGCCTGAGCCCGGTGGACCGATTAGAATTATGCGCATATGCCTCTCTAACTTTGTGTAATTTTTTGATGATTCGTTTGATTCTTTAAGTATTCAAAAAGGTTAGAAGATGCGTAAAACGCACTCTACAATTCTAAAAAGAATGAAAAAGGGACTCGTGTTTCTGCCTGCGCTTGCCTTTTCAAAATGATTCAGCCCTTATTGTGGGACCGCTCACCTCCCAAAAGCGCTTTAGAGCTTCCCAGCCGATGATGTTCGGTTCCAATTTAAAAATTATGTTGAAAAATGCAAGAGATTATGCTTCAAAAACTTACACGCCTTTTTCCTCAAAAAGGCAGTTTTTCGCGCTTGACATGATAACAAAAATTTCCTATATTTGTACCGGTTCAGAAACCGTTTAGAAGAACTTGCATTAAAATAATATAATACAATAGATTAATATAATATTCAAACCGATTTGGAATGGAATTCAATATTGGTGATGTGGCGAGAATGGCCAGTGTGTCGAAAGCAACGGTTTCGGCTGTAATAAATAACCGTCCGGGCGTCGCTCCACAAACCCGGGAAAATGTCCTGCGCGTAATCAAAAAACTCAATTATCGCCCAAATCAGGTTGCACGCTCCCTCTCCGTGCGAGCTACCAAAAGCATTGGGCTGGTCATCAAAGAAATCGACAATCCTCATTTTGCGAGGGTCATCAAGGGCGTGTTCAGCGCCAGTTCGCGGCACGGTTACACGGTGATTTTAGGCAGTTCGGAACATTCTCCTGAAAAGGAGAACATGAGCGTCGAAACCCTCACCAACCAGCGAGTTGACGGCTTGATAGTTTCTCCTTTGCAGGCATCCCACAGCGACTTTGGATACCTGGCGCAACTCATTGCCCGGAATTACCCGCTGGTCACCCTCGGTGAGGTGAAAAACTACGCGACTAATGTGGTGGACATCAACAATGAGGCCGCCGCGCACGAGGCCGTCTCATATCTCATTTCGCGCGGTCATCAGAAGATCGCATATTTATCGGGACCGGCTTTTTCCGCACATAGCAAAGATCGACTGCGCGGCTATCAACTGGCATTGATCGATCACAGCCTGCCTATCGAAACCAAATTCATCTTGGACGCCGGACCCTATTTTGAGAACGGGTATACCAAGGGTAAACAGTTATTCACCAGCAGTTACATCCCCAGCGCCGTTTTCTGCTACAACGATCTGGTGGCGATTGGGTTGGTTCACGCTTTACAGGAGTTGGGGTTCAAGGTTCCCGATGACGTGGCCGTTATTGGCTTTGATGACATCGACTTTTGTCAATTTGCCCGTATCCCCTTGACGACGATTCATGTGCCGGCGTACGAAATTGGAGAAAAGGCTGCCGACTTGCTAATGAGGCAAATTACCAACCGAGGGAACGGCATGGTCGAAAAAAATCTGCTGGATGCATACTTGGTCAAACGCGAATCCGCCTGATTTTGGTGACAGAACGCGAAAAATCGAATGGATGGGATATAACTATGTCATATTTAGAAGGCCTTTTTTCGCTGTCGGGAAAAGTGGCAGCGGTTATTGGTGGCAGCGGTGTTTTGGGTGGCGCGATGGCGTATGGTCTGGCGCAGGCCGGCGCCCGGGTCGCGATTTTGGGTCAAACCCGCGAGAAAATTGAGGCGCGCGTTCGCACTATTAAAGACAGCGGCGGAGAAGCGATTGGTATCCTCTGCAATGCCAGTCATCGTGCCGCACTTGAAAAAGCCTGCGAGGAAATCGTGGCGGTTTGGAACGGTGTGCACGTGCTGATTAACGGTTCCGGTGTGAATTCTACGACGCCCTTCTTTGAAATTGGCGAGGAAGAGTGGGATCGCATCCTCGACGTCAACCTCAAAAGCATGTTCCTCGCCGGTCAGGTTTTTGCCAAACAGATGATAAAACAAAATGACGGCGGAAGTATCATTAATATTTCATCGGCGTCATCTGGGCCGCCGCTATCGAAGGTTTTCACTTACGCGATTTCGAAAGCCGGTTGCAATAACCTCACCCAGTATTTGGCGCGCGAGTTTGCGCCCCACAAGATTCGCGTCAATGCCATCGTGCCGGGATTTTTTCCGGCCGAGCAAAACCGCAAGATTCTCACCAAAGAACGGAGCGCGGCGATTTTCGCGCACACCCCCATGGCGCGCTTCGGCGAGGCTGACGAATTAGTTGGCGCGACCATCTGGCTGGCTTCTGAAAAGGCCTCTTCGTTCGTGACTGGCGCCATTGTGCGCGTGGACGGCGGTTTTTCCGCAATGACCATTTGAGTTGTGAAGGAATGCAAACTTGAGTTTGCATAGTTTGCATATCGAGTAAATGTATTCCTGTTGAAGGAACGAGTTGCAATGACTATCGGAACAGGTTCAACCGAGAAGCTTCTCGATCAGCCACAAGTTCGTGATCTCTGTGCCGAAGCGTTCGGGCAGCGGCCCCTCGACGGCAAACGTGTGCTCGCCATCATCCCCGATCACACCCGCACCGCGCCCATCGACCTGATGTTTCGCGTGGTTTACGAACTGCTGGCGACGCGTGTCGCCCGCCTCGATGTCATCATCGCGCTCGGCACGCATCCACCGTTAAGCGAGGAACGAATTTATCAGCGCGTGGGAATTACGGCAGAGGAACACAGGCAAAAATTCGAGAAGGCACGCTTCTTCAATCATCAATGGAATCATCCGGGACAGTTGCGGAGCATCGGTGTCATTTCTGAAGATGAAGTGGCCGAAATTTCGCACGGACTCATGCGCCAGCGCGTCGATGTTAAAATCAACAAAATCGTTTTTGATTACGACTTGCTGCTCATCATCGGCCCGACTTTTCCCCACGAAGTCGTGGGATTTTCCGGCGGCAACAAATATCTGTTCCCCGGCATCGCGGGACAGGAAATCATCGACATGTTTCACTGGCTGGGCGCGCTCATCACCAGTCCGGTGATCATCGGCGCCAGGTACACGCCAGTACGGAAAATCGTGGATCGCGCCGCCGCGTTTTTGCCAATGGAACGCATGTGCATGAGTCTTGTGGTGAAAGGCGCGGGTTTGGCCGGACTTTTCATCGGCACGCCGGAGGAAGCATGGGCTGCTGCAGCAGATCTTTCGTCGAAGCTACACGTCTTTTATAAAGACAAGCCGTTTCAGCGCGTGTTGT
>DASWHH010000506.1:0-3184 GCA_036398295.1 bacterium | reverse complement strand
ACCTGGCTGGGATTGAATTGGGACGGCGAAGTCATTTTCCAGTCACAGCGGTTTGAGGTTTACCAGCAATTCGGGAAGCAGCTTGTCCAACAAAAGAAAGCCTACAAATGCTTTTGTTCGCAGGAGAAATCACAGGCCGATCGTGAGCTGGCGGTTAAGGAGAAGCGGACTTATAAATACGATCGCACCTGTTTGCGGCTGACTGAGGATGAGGTTCGCGCGCGTGAAAACGACGGCTTACCCTATGTTATTCGACTGAAAATAAGAGAGGGCGGCACAGCTTTCACCGACGCCGTTTACGGCGATGTTAAGTTTGACAATCGACAGATCGATGACTTCATATTGTTGCGCAGCGATGGCCTGCCTACCTACCACCTCGCGGTGGTGGTGGATGATCGGCACATGCAAATCACCCATGTGATTCGTGGTGACGACCACCTCTCCAACACGCCAAAGCACATCCTTCTCTATGAGGCGTTCGGGTGGGAATGTCCGGTATTTGCGCACGTCCCGTTGATTCTGGGGCCAGATAAACAGCGGTTGAGCAAGCGCCATGGCGCGACGGCGATTGCAGAGTATGAAAAGGCGGGGTATTTAGCTACAGCCGTTCTTAATTTCTTAACGCTGCTCGGCTGGTCTCCCGGCGATGATCGCGAGATTTTTTCACGAAGCGAACTAATCGAGGTTTTTGACCTGTCCGGCATCTCCAAAAAAAGCGCTGTTTTTGATGAACGCAAACTAGAATGGATGAACGGGCAGTACCTCAACGCCATGAGTGTCGAGGAATTTCTGGATCTGGCAAGGCCCAGGGTTAATGGGTCTGCTGATGAGGCAACCATGCTGCGGATTGCCAGCCTGATTAAGCCGCGGGTTCGGCGGCTGACCGAGATTCCGGCGATGACTGGTTACTTCTTTAATGACCCGGCGAACTATGATGAAAAAGGCGTGGCGAAGCACTGGCAAGCGGCAAATACCGTTTCTGTTCTTAATCAAATAATCAGCAAGCTCGGCGATCTGAAAATGTACGACGCGGCCAATGTCGAGCAGACTTTCCGTTCGCTGGCGGAAGAGCTGCACGTTCCCGCGGCCCAGATCATCCACCCGACGCGGCTGGCATTGACCGGCCAGACCAACAGTCCCGGACTGTTTGAGATTATTGAAATCTTAGGAAAAGAGAGCGTGTTGCGCCGGCTGCAAAAAGCGATTGACTTTTTGCAGGTTCATTCTCCGTCAAGTCCACCCGTCGCGAGCACAATCTAAGAGTGGGGAGTCGTCCAACGGCAGGACATACGGCTCTGGACCGTAGAATCGGGGTTCGAATCCCTGCTCCCCAGCCAACCCCGGTATGGCAAATTAGGGTGTCGTATCGAAGTGACTATTTGTAATTGGGCATTGGTTAGTTAGGCGAGAGGAGTAATGGAGTGATGGATGAATGGAGTACTAGAAAAGGGACAACATCATCAATCCCTGTCTGCCAACAGGCAGGCACTACTCCATCACTCCATTACTCCTCGTCCAGTTAACGGTTGCACCATGACGATAACACAATTCCTCCAAAGGATCGAGAATCTAAAGTTTCAGGATCTGCGCCCGTAGCTCAACTGGATAGAGCATCTGACTTCGGATCAGAGGGTTGAGGGTTCAAATCCTTCCGGGCGTACTTAGAACACATAATGGGGCTGTCCAAAAAGTCAAATTGCTCGCAAGTCTTCATGCTGAGCGTTGTCGAAGCATGTTGTCTTTCTATCGCTTAGATCAGCCCTCGACTTCGCGCGGGATGAAGTAAAGAGGCTTTTGGGACAGCCCCACTTCCTTTTTAGAGCTCACAAACTTTTGTGGGCTTTTTTATTTACAAATAGGAATTTTTTTCTTATTTTGCGAAGAACCTCCCAAGCATTTTCATCATTATTAGCCAGGCATTCGAGCTATGTTTCGCAAAATTCTTTTGAAAGGCGTTTTGTCAGCCGCATGTGTGGTATCGCTACTGTCGGATGGTGCTTTAGCCAAGTCATATGACTTGAACAAAGTGATCATCATGAGCAGGATCGGAGCGGACGGCAGTTTGAGAATCGAGGAGTCTCGCACCTACCAGTTTCAAGGACGATTCAGCTGGGCCGATTACCACCTGCCGCTCAAGCAACTGGGCACGGTCGAGGATTTCAGCATAAGAGAGGGTTCGCAGATGTATGATGCACGCGGCGACGAAGAGCCCGGCACCTATCAAACCAGAATCAGCGACAATGAGTTTTACGCCAAATGGTTCTACCAGGCGAGAGATGAAACCCGCACCTTTGTTTTGAATTACACCGTCACGCCGGCGGTGAACAAATATGCGGATGTCGCTGAGTTCTATTACAAATTTGTCGGTGAAGCGAATCCCACGCGAATCGACACCGTGGAAGTCACCATCCAGCTACCGCAAACTGCGGATACCACATTCACAAGGGCGTGGGCGCATGGAGCGTTGTGGGGCGATCTCCGTTTCGAGAATGGTGACGTCAAAATGAGCGTCTCGCCGCTGCCTGCTCATCAGTATTGGGAAGTGCGAGTTGTTTTTCCCAACAACTGGATCGGCGAAGCGCTTCCAACCATAGGCGAAGCAGCTCTGCCCGCGATTCTGGCAGATGAAGCGAAGTGGGCCCGTACGGCCAACGAGCAGCGCCGCCAGGAATTGCAGCGATTGCGACAGAGCCGGGAGAATGAAAAAAAGGCCTGGCCCATTGCTGTGGGGGCGTTGGCGTTGGGGCTTTTGGGAGTGGCATTTCTCTACTTCAGTTTTGGGCGCGGTTTTCATGTGCCCTACCAGCAGAAAATCGATTCGAACATGCCGCGAGATCTTCATCCGGCGCTGGCCAGTTTTCTATACTTTCAAAAACAGATGACCGGCAACGCGCTGATGGCGACGGTGTTGCACCTCGCGGAAAAGGGCGTTATAAAAATCGAAGAGGGGGCGACTTCACCAAAGCGCCGTTTTGGATCGCGGACACCACATTTTTTGATGAAGTTGGTCAACGCGAATTGGCGGTCTGATACCAGCCTGCTTGATTTTGAAATCAGCCTGCTCGGCTTTCTGTTTGATGATCTCGGCAACGGGGTTGGTCAAATCGAATTTGATGATTTGAAGAAAAACCAGAAAAAGGTGCGCCGGTGGTTTGAGGGATGGCAGAGACTTGTTAAAGCGCAT
>DASWHH010000505.1:0-9081 GCA_036398295.1 bacterium | reverse complement strand
AACAAGAAACACAAGCCAGCGCTAAATTCTCGGCTATAGTTTCACCGCGAATTGATTTGGGAATGATGTGGTCGATGTGAAAAGTGGCTTCCTGCCCCTCTTGCGACAAGCGACAGTACTCACAACGCGAGTCTGCTCTTTCAATGACAATCCGTCGCAACTGGGCAGGAATATGGCTCATACTATTTAGTGGATAACTGGGAGGCCCTCTGCGCACGTAATCGCAACAACGAGAGCAGGTCGGCCAAATCCACCAATCCCTCGGCTTCCATACGTTCTGCTGGCGTCAGGTCCTCGCCGCGGTCTTGTTTGTCCAGCAAAGACTGGAGCCGCTCATCAACTGCTTTGGGCAATTTGAATTGCTCTAGATCTGCCGGGATTTCTAGATCAATGAGGATGTTTTGTGGCATAATAATGAAACTCCGTGTTATCACCGGCAATATAATCAGTATTTTCAACGAAGGCAAGTGCGGCAAGATATTTTATTTCGCAGCCAGGGACTCTTGAGCGAATTCATCACCAAATCTTCGATTTCGATGCCATCGGTCAACATGATCTCCGGGGCGATCTCCCGGATCCGGGTATAGCGCTCGACGTCAAAATGGTTGGCGGAAGAATAGGTTAGGCCAGTCTGCGCGATGGCCTGTAATTCAACTCATCCTATTTGGTGGTTAGCTGTGATACGCTCTCGGAACACGGAATGAGTGCTCATCGGGCGAAAACTAAAAACAGCGCTACACATAGCGATATAGCGGATAAGGCGGTCGCAACGACCCCGAGCAGAAGTGCCCGCCGAAGTCTTGATTCAGCGTCGGAAGCCGCCTGCTCCAATGCTGCGACTGTGCTCTGGAGTTGCGCCGCCAGTTCTTTGATATGGGCTGAGTTCTGGGATGCGGCTGACTGCAGCTCGCTAACCTGTTGCTGTAGCAAAAGCGTCTGATTGGGCGCTGCATCAACTTTCTTCTTCGTGAATGCCGGTGCTGCGGCCGAAATAATTGTCCCTACGTGTGGTAGAATAGCCTTGAGCGCAGCAATGAACCAGGCGGTCATGGATATGCCCTAACGTTAGTAATATGAGACCAATAGATTCAACAAGTGTGAACCTACCGTTCGCACAAACAAAAAAAAGCTGTGCGCATTTGATCGGTTCGAGCGACAAAACTGGTCGCATAAGCAGTGTTGTAAAATACCAAATTAATTCCACGCAGTCAATACCAGCGCGTCCGCGCTGTCGGTTATTCTTGCCAAGCTTCTGACTGAAGCAACATGACGCAGAATTTGCGGCCCTAAAATTCGGGTTCTACCAACTCACGCCGGCTGCGGTTCGAAGATAGGTGTCATCCGTAATTTGGTTCAGCATGAAATCCGCAACATCAGCACGGGAAATAGTTACCGTCCCAATGAAGTTGCCGACATGAGGGCCATGACGGTACGCGCGCCGCTTGGCGCGATTTGTCAAGACGCCGGGACGCACGATCACCCATTCCAAATCACTCGCCGCAATCAACTTTTCCTGGCGCGTTTTATCCCAGAAGTAGAAGGGCAGAATCAGCGGGATTATGAAGAGCTTGTGGTAAAGACCCATCCGCCCCACACTATTCCCGATGCCGAGAGCGGTCTCACAGACAAGGCGCGGAACGCCGTGAGTCTCCATGGCACGGAGGAGGTGGCGGGTCCCTTCAGACAGAAGACGGGTTGGATAAAAGAATTCGCTTGTGGCCAAGGGCAGATATCACCGCCTCCTGACCGCGCAACGCCGCCTCAACCGACCGTTCGCACAGATAGAAAATCGCGCGAGATTCAGATGCTTCGTTGTAGTATCCCCAGCAATTCCTCCGGCACCAATCGATGCCGGTCATCAAAGCTACTTAAATCTCGCCATGTTGCGCGGGACGTGTAGCCATTGTCCTCTTTGACTATGAATTCGTCACGTTGGTTGGCGAGTTCATCGCGAAAGTGTCCTTCATAGACAAAGACAATTTCGTGGTGAGGATCCCCCTCCAAGTGAAAGAGGTTTTCAAGCACGCCAAGCAGTCGGACTGCTCGTAGTTCCAACCCGACCTCTTCGAGAATCTCCCGGGTTACGGCTTCTTCGCTGGTCTCGCCCGGCTCGACGCCCCCGCCGAGCGGACGATAAAAAAATGTGTCTTTGACGGAATCGAATCCCTCAAAAACGAGAATTCCTTTCCCCGACCGGATGGCACAAATCGCAATAACTCGAATACGTTTTGGTTTCATTCAGACCTGGTTAAGGTTAGTAATGTACTTCGATCAATCATTTGCGTCGGTTTACGTGTACGGCAGGCATGTACGCCGCGACCAACACGATAACTACGATCGCCATTAGCCCATGGGATGAAAAGATATGCAGGACAAGCGGAAATGTTATCTCCCGTCCCCTGGCGGCAAAGTCAGCGATGTGAATATAAGTAGCTCCCAAAAAGAAGATCGACCAGCAGACAGCCGGGGCAAGCAAGTACATCCCTCTCAGCCAAACCGCTAGAATGGCGATGATGGCCATGGCGCCATATAAAATCCCAACAAACTGCTGAAAAGGATTGTCGGTTGACACGCTCCAACCGTGTGACGCCGCAAAGCGCTCAGGAGCCACTAGGTTGTAAATGGCTACCCCGAGCATCAAGATGCCGAAGTAGCCCACTAAAGAATATACGAGCATCAGCTCGGCGAACCGCTGTTTTGTATGCGGGCCGGTTTTCATGGCGTGAATCCAGCCCGCCGCGAGAAAGCCGACGAAAAGAATTAGAAACATGCTACCGCCGTAATTGTCAACCGGACGCTGCGCGTTGGAATGCCCGATGAATTCCATCAAGGTCAGTTTGCATTTATTTGAGAGCGCTAGCAGGCTGGTCGGAAAATGGCCTGTCATTCCGGCCTTGTGCCGGAATCCCCTGCTTCTGTGCGGGAACCCGGGAGATTCCTGCATACGCAGGAATGACATGCTAATCTTTTTGGATTTTCCGACCAGCCTGCTAGGGCCTTTTTATCGCCGCCAGCCCGATGCCCACTCCAATCAAAAAAATTCCGGCGATGCGGTCGGGCATTGCCGACAGCTTCCCTTTTGGCAGTAGCCGTTGCCCGCGTTCGGCAAGCCAACCATACGCCAGCAACACCGGGCATTCCACCGTGATGGATACGACTCCCAATAGAATGAACTGCTCAAACACGTTGCCGCTGGCGGAGACAAATTGCGGCAGCAGGGCCGTAAAAAAGATCAGCGCCTTGGGATTGGACAATTGCGTAATCAGACCCTGCGTAAAAAGTTTCATTCCGTGTGTCGATGTGACTTGTGATGTAACTTCAGCCTGATCCATGGCGACGCGCGATAGTAGCATTCTTATGCCAACGTAGATCAGGTAAGCAACTCCGGTCCACTTGATCACTACAAATAGATCTGCTGATGCCAACAGAATGGCGCCGAGACCGAGAGCCGACAGCGCAAAATAGATCGCATTGCCGGTTAAGATGCCGGCTGCCCCTCTGATGCTGGGAGCATATCCGTACTTCATGCCCTGCGACACAACCAGCAGCACCGCCGGGCCGGGACTCAATGACAGGAAAAATTCTGTGACCGCAAAAACCAAGAGAATTTCTAACGACATCGGATCTCCGTCGGAAATGGCAGTTGGCAGTGGTCAGTGAGCAGTAGGCAGTAAGCAGTGCGCAACTAATAACAACGCTAAATGCACCAACTGCCTGGTGCCAATTGCGAACCGCCTACTGTCAATTGTCTACTGCCAACTGTCAACTGCCTACTGCACACCGCTCCAAAGCTTGTTGAAAAAGTCCTGCATATCCTGCCACGACTTTTGATCGACAGCTTCATTGTAGGCCAGCGGCAGATTGAATTGGGCGCCGAATTTGTCGGCATCCGGGTTGGTGAAGCTGTGCTTGGCGCCTTCGTAGGCGATGAAAGTGTAATCGGCGCCGGCTTCGTCCATTTCCTTCTTGAAAGCTTCAACCTGATCGGGCGGGACGAAGGGATCATCCGCGCCGTGACCAACGAGGATTTTCGCTTTGATGGTTCCGGGTTCAGGCTTATGCATAGAACCTAAGCTACCGTGAAAACTAACAACGCCGTCGAGGTCGGCGCCGATGCGCGCCATGTGCAGGACCACGCCTCCGCCAAAGCAGTAGCCAATAGCCGCGGTGGACTGTGGATCGGTGGTCGGGTGATTTTGCAGAAGCTCACGGGCGGCGTTGAAGCGTTTGACGGCGACGTCGAGGTTCTGCATGACTTCCTTAGCAAACTTGCCGGCGTCATCGGGGTGGTTGGCTTGTTTACCGTTGCCGTACATGTCCACCGCCAGCGCGGTGTAGCCGAGTTCCGCTAACATCCGCGCGCGATCCCGGGCATATTCGTTGTGACCCCACCACTCGTGTACGACCAGCACGCCCGGCCGTTTATCTTGAGTGCTGGCGTCGTAAGCGAGATATCCCTTCAGGGTGTCACCATTGGCGGTGTACACCACTTCTTCACCATGAATTTGTTTTTCAGCAGTGGCCGTTTCTTGGGATTGTTTTTCAGAGGTGCAGGCCAACAGCAGAATCGTGGGGAACAGAACCAGGTTTTTGAGTTTCATCGGTCACCCTCCTTTGGGTTTTGGTGAATATAGCGCGGCAATAGCAGTTTGTCAATCCACGACAGAACAAAGATCCATTCTAACGGTATTCCCGCAGGAGCTGTCCCAAAAGGGTCGTGAGACTGCCATTCCGCATGGTTTTTGCTGGCTGTTGCAGAAATGATTTTTGGGAGCTGATTTACGCAGATTCCCGAAGAGTTTTAAGGAGCTTTAGTGGTCTTACTTATTTTTTCAAAAGGAATCAGCGTTTATCTGCGCAAATCTGTGTCCAATTTTATTTGCAACAGCCTGAGTTTTTGGCAGGGGATCCCCGGTGGTTTCAAGACTGGATACCCGACAATCCCCCGAAGCTTCGCAGACGCGTCAACCTAAGCGCGAAGCGCTCAGGAAGTCCCCTCTTGGGAAAAGGGGTCAGGGGTGGGTTTTTGGCGAAATAACCCACGATAACCCACAAACAACCCCATCCAAGGAGGGGAATTCGATATATTCGTAGAACAAAAGTTGTTCTAAAATCTTCGAAATCCCGTTAGGTTGACGCCAATGCGAAGCTTCGGGGATGGGCATGATTGGACAGCCCTACGGATTATTTGCGCAGATGATACCCAACGCCAATGGTGAAATGGCCATCATCCTGCTGGAAGTCGGAATGGCTGAGGTTGAAGCTGTGGCCGAGCTGAATTTGCAGTTTCAGGGATTTGTATCCGCCCCGCAACGTCAGCGCGGGTTCGAAAAGTACGTGTTTATCTTGCCCCTGAAGGTAGGCCACCTGATCTTCACCGCCAAAGATTAAGCTTCCGGAAATATCGTGGTAGTTTAGCGCCGTGAGTCGCGTGGAGGCCGCGACATCGAAATATTTTGATGTGAACCCGACCGCCGACTGTACGCCGATTCGAAACAGCTTGCTCTCAATTTTGCCGGTGGTGGTAGGATTGTTGGTGACCGAGGAGGGGAAGTGATTCTCGACATCCCCGATGCTGGCGAGGCCGTAGGTTTCGAAAACGAAATTCTTGGAGAATCCGCGATAGTATCCCAAACCTGCCTCCACCAGTTGCCCCTTACCGCCATCACCTTCTTCGTCGTTTTTTGGTTTGAAGGAGGCGAGATTCAGCATGATTGCGAGATTTTTGGTCACAGCGTAAGCCCCCTGCAGCTCGGCGCGCGCCTCTCCGGCGGCAAAGGTTGCGACGCCGTTGCCCTTTTGTTGCAGGAGAGGGACATTGTGAGTGTTGGGGGCATAGTACTTGGGGTTGCACCCGCTCACCAGCAGAACAAAGCCTGCGGCCGCAAATGCAAAACTCAGCGCGCTGCCAAGCAGGCCGTGGAAAGGAAATCGCCTTGCGTTAAACATAAACAGTTCCCCTTTGTGTTTTGGAAGGATTCACTTATTTATCCAATTACACCGATGCCTTTGTCCTCCTGGTTTTTCAAACGGCGGGGACTTAATGGCTCAGTGAAAAACAACATTGCTCCAGCAATCCATTAATCCTCAGGCATTGATGCCAGCCTGAAGCCTCTTAGGGTCAAGTGGCTGAACGCCATTGATCCGATTTCGGATCCCAGAACGGTCCGGTCAATCCAATCCGCGCAAAAATCTCCACCATTTCGTCCGGGCCCGGCCGGCGCGAGTCGACGGTCATCCGGTTTTCATACCAGGTCTTCGCCAGATGCCAGAGCTGCTCGAGATTGATCATGGGTCGCAGCGGAATCCCACGCACTGCGCACCACTGTTCCACCGTTTCTTCCGACCGGAAGAGGAGCATCGTACTTCAAGTGTAAATGATGTCATCCCACCATTTAGCCGCCGGCACGGCAAAATGGATGACGCAGGGCTGGGGCAGCGGCTGGCCGTTCACCACTTCGAGGGCCATCGCCTCGCCGGTGTGTCCATCCGCCGCGGCGGCGACGCCATCTTCGTGTAGCGCCGCAATTATCCCCAGTGCGTCCCACACGCAGTTGGCGTAGTAAGATTTATCGCGAATCTTCACGAGAAAAGGTGTGGCAACACCGGAGAAGGGTGGCGCCATGCGAATGCGCGACGGGTCACCCGGTTCCGGAACCAGCAATCGTTTCGCGTGCAGCCGGGCGAAGGCGGCTTCGACCTCATCCACGCTGGCGCCCAAAGCCTGCGCCACTTCCGTTGACTTGGGCGGCTTCGTTGTTTGGGCGATGGTTTGGTAGATGTTCAGCTTTACAACCGTATCAAAATCCAAGTTGGGCCTCCCTACTTTGTACTCAGTTTTCACATTGCCGCGAATGTTGATCCGAACTCATCGATCTCCGGACTACACATCTCGATTACGGTTTGGAGGCAATGGGCTGGCCCGCCCGTCTCACAATATACCCGTACTCGAGACCCAGGCGATTTCGATCTGATGACCCCCGGCCTCCACTCGGAATTTCTTCATTTTTCCTGCAATTTTGCCAACAGGTTTCGGCTGCGACTTTTCATTGCGGGCGTGCCGGTTTGCAGCGCATTTTTTAACAACGACACCACCTTTGCTCGCGCCATCGGCTCATCCTTTGAAAGCGCAGCCAGCCCCTCCAGGGCAAACGTTTTGACGATACTGCTGGGATCGTTCAAATAGTCAAACAACATCGGGATGGCATCAGCCCGCTCCTGTCGATCTAAAGATAATCGCGGAAGGATTTGCGCGATATGCCATCGTACCTCCTGCTGATTGATTTTGGCGACAGTGTGAAGCAAGTGCCGTTTGTGAGGAAACAAATATTCCGGATGGTGGACGGTTATTTTTTCCACAGCATCGGCGGCGCGCATCCGCACGATAGGGTCGTCGTGGCTCATGGCAGCGATCAATTCTGCAAATTGCAAAGGGTTTTTCAGAACATCAGCGACAATTTCCGGCACCCGTCCGCTCGAGCGGCGATCACCTCCCGAGAGTTTTTCGGCGACGGTCACTTCTGTTTCGACCCAGCTTCGCATTTATCAACGTTTCGCACCCGCGTTAGCGATGCCTTATTTTGAGTACCGACGGACGGCCAGTGCGATCGGCAGCCCGACGCAGAATATGTGAATCATCAATCCAGTTGCGAGCGCATTGACAGTGTATGGAATTTTGAAAGGAGCGGCTGAGAGCGGCACCACGATGGAGCTCATGAAAAAGTAAACCGCGATGCCATACGCCGGGCCGCTAATGAAAACGCGGTCGATGAGTATCGGGAGCTTGCGGCTGGCCGTATAGAAAACTGCCGTCGCAGTCGTTGCAATAAAAAAGTGCAACGCGAGGCCAAGCGCCGCGACGGGGACGCCGCCATCGAATGCGCCTGCGCCGAGCAATCCGCTGGCGACAGATTGCAGGATTCGCAACGGAGACAGTCCGCGCAGTCCGCCATTGACGCACGCCGCCGTGATGTCTAAAGCTCCGGCGACCAAACCGCCGGTGAAGATGGCGCGATAAGCTTGCGATTTTTCCCGTGAAATCGCCGTGGCATTGGTTGTCATACAAGCCTTCCTTTCTTTGAACCGATGTTAAGCACGGCGAAGAACGATAAACGTGATATAATGAGTCACCAAAAGCGCCGGCACCCAGAATGCCGGGATCCAGTAGGCGGGCCCCATGAACACCGCAGCGTCATAGACGGTTGCCAACATGATTGCAGAGGCCAAATCAACTGTGCCTTCGATATTAAAAATCCAAACCAGCGGACGCGCGGCCTTCGAGTTTTGTGCAACCGCTACCAGCGCGGCAAAGGCCAGCACCGCAGCGAGCAAATCTCCGATGGCCGCCGGGTAAGCGAACTGCGACGGCATACCGGGGTAGATGGCGCCGCGCGTGAGAAACATCAGACCGAGGTGACGGGTAGAATGCAGGAGGAGGATCGGCAGCATGATGCTGCGAAAACTCCAACTGCTCAATTTTGGCAGCACGTAAATCCGGGCGGCGGCATAAAACACCAGCGTGCTGCAGATGAGATTGACCGTCAGAATCTGGTCGATCAGTGACTGCAGACGTTTCCTCCTTCCGTTGGGGATTGCCCTAGTAGACGTATCTGTAGTTCTTATTGCAGATAGTTCAATTTTTTGAAGGCGCTTCTCACGGCCTCTTTAAATTTTTGGTAAGAGGTTAAATTCTCTAACTTTTTGAGGTCGATTTTTTGACCTATCGGCAAATACAGTTCTTCAATTGTTAGTTCGCGACGACGGCGTCGTGGTAAATCTTGTCGCGCCAATTTGATGGCAACTTCGATCGTCTGTTTTGGGTCGGAGTATACTTCGGGTGCTCTATGAATACCAAGTTTCACATCGCTTTTGTTTGTGCCGATTTCTGATTTTAGCAGATTTTTGTCGGAGAGCATCCATGCTTCAGTCATTTGTACAGGCACAATCGCCACCAGATTTTTGCAAACATGTTCCGTTTCCACTTGGTTTACGGCGGTGAATGCTGGAATGATCTTGTAATTGAATGCCCCTGTATCGCTTGCGTGATCAGCATCTGCGTGAATACATAGCACCATTACGCCA
>DASWHH010000504.1:0-3612 GCA_036398295.1 bacterium | reverse complement strand
CCGTTCAGTCACCATTGCTTTAGCCTGAACAGTCTATAACCTGTCAAGAAAGGACGCGGGCATGGCGCTTTCGGCTTTACTATTTGCGCCATGCGCTCTGCGCTTTGCTCCATCAATCCACGCTGTAAACAATGAGGGTTCAGTCTCATAATCGTTGCCAGACTTCAAAATTGGTGAATAAAACATCCGCACTAAGATGGTGATGACTCTATAAATACAATTACTCTGCCCTAATCTTCACCCAATTCCCTGACGAAAATATCTATAGAAAGCAATATTTATAGAAAATTGTTGTTTTTTTAGAAAATTTTTCGCAAAATTGAATTTACTTTCGAAATAGGTCATCTCACCGGAACCGGTTTAAGGAAGAGGTAGGTAAGAGTATGCTGGTCATGGAATGGTCGCTCTGGGTGTTTTCGGTTTTTCTTACCACGCCGATTACCGGCAGCCTAACCCCCCCGGCATTACCAATATCAATACCCGATCAAGCCATGCGGTCATTGCGTGAAGTAACGCATCCCGGTCTGCAGAGACGTTTGGAAGGGGAACTCTATCGCAATCGCACGTGGGCGCGCCTGATTGCCGGGAAAAAAATGGCGGTGGGTCTCGTGGATTTGTCCGACCCCTTCAGCGCAAAATTTGCTAAAGTGAACGGCGACGAAATGATGTATGCCGCCAGCCTGCCGAAATTGGCGATTCTCCTGGCCTGTGCCCAGGCGTTGGAAGATGGGCGGCTCACGGAAACGTCGGAGATCTTGCATGACATGCGGATCATGATTAGCCGGTCCGATAACGGCGCCGCTACCCGCATGATGGATCGAGTGGGCTTTGCCAATATCGTTTCGGTTCTCATCGATCCGCGTTACGAACTTTACGACACGGAATTGGGCGGCTTATGGGTGGGCAAGCGCTACGCCAAAATCAGTAAGCGCTACCCCGATCCGTTGATGGGTTTGAGCCACGCCGCGACCGTGACCCAGGTCTGCCGGTTTTACTATTTATTGGCGATGGGGAAATTGGTGAGCTCGCAACGCAGCCGGCAGATGTTAGATATGCTCTCGGATCCGGAAATCCACCATAAATTTGTCAACTCGCTGGATGTCATTGCGCCCGAGGCTAAAGTCTATCGCAAGTCCGGAACCTGGAGGGTCTGGCATTCGGACTCGGCTTTGGTATGGGGGCCTGGCGGCCGCCAATACATCGTGGCCGCTCTGGTGGAAGATCCCCGTGGCGAGCAGATATTGCGCGATTTGATTCCGGTTGTGGAAGCCGTTCTTAAAGCCCCATCCAAACGCCTGCAAAAGGCTTCGGCGCAAGCCAGCACATCCCTGGGCGAAGGAATGCTGCAAAAATAGGAGTGCCCGGGCCGATCTTTGATTTAATTGCACTTCTATAATCATTCGAAAAAAAAACAGTACCTCTGCTGACGATTCCAAAACAAATCCGATGTTAAATTATGGCTATACTTCGGCCCTTTGCGAGGTTACTTCGCAGGGCGTTTGACATTCGAGAGGGAGAGGGACTCCGGGCCTCATTGATGTTGTTTTACATCTTCCTGGTCATCTCGTCCTTGATGATTGTCAAACCGGTTTGCAACGCGTTATTTCTTTCAAGGTTTGGCATCGCGCGACTGCCCTACGTTTTCGTTCTGGTGGCGCTTTGTGCGGCCGCCGGTTCCTCCATCTATTTTAAGCTCCTCAAGAAAGTCCGCCTCAACCGCTTCATCATCCGCACCTTCCAGGTCCTGATTCTTTCATTGTTGACATTCTGGGCCCTGTTATATTTTGAATATCTTGAGGGCTGGCCGCTTTACCTGTTTTATATTTGGGTAGCGGGCTTTGCGTTGATTGCAACCTCGCAGTTCTGGCTCCTGGCCAATCTTATTTTCAATGCCAGAGAGGCCAAGCGGCTGTTCGGATTTATCGGCGCCGGCGCCATCGCTGGAGGAATTTTTGGTGGTTACCTGACGAACTTTCTCGCGCCCATCATTGGCAGTGAGAACCTGATGCTCGTGTGCGCCAGCTTTCTGCTGCTTTGCATCCCCATCGCCAAAATGGTCTGGAAGGATGTGCGTGAGGAGAGCAGCGATCGGGTGGAGCAGGAACAGATCGAAAGTATGCTCAGCAATCCCGTGCGCACGGTACGCAACTCGCGCCATTTGACCTTTCTGGCAAGCTTAGTTGGCATCAGCGTGGTGGTAGCCAAGCTGGTTGAATACCAATTTGGCGCCATCGCCTCGGTCGATATTCCAAACGGTGATCAGCTTACCGCCTTCTACGGCTTCTGGCTGTCAAACATCAATATCGCTTCGTTGTTTATTCAGCTCTTCATTACTCGACGCGTGGTAAACATGCTGGGGGTTGGAACCTCCATTTTTCTCCTGCCAGTGGGAATTCTCTTTGGATCGTTTGCCGTCATGCTGATCCCTTCGCTCAGCTCGGCGATTGTTTTGAAAATGATCGACGGTAGCTTGAAGCAATCCATCAACAAAGCCGGCATTGAATTGCTGGCCCTGCCCATCGCCGCCAAAATCAAGAACCAGGCGAAGGCCTTCATTGATGTTTTTGTGGACAGTTTTGCTACCGGCCTCAGCGGCCTGCTGCTGATTTTCCTGACTTTAGGACTGCACTATTCGGTTCGTGAAATCAGTGTAATCGCCATCGTGCTGCTGGGCCTGTGGATCTACTTAGCCAACGGCGTTCGTCACGAATACATCAAATCGTTTCGAGAAAAAATCATCAGCCCGGCGGTGCCGATTTCCACACCCATTATTGACACCGCCAATGAATCGATTTTGGGCGGCCTCATCGAAGTGCTGCAGGGCGATAATGAAAAAGAGATTCTGCGCGTTCTCAGAATGGTGAAAGATATTCGCAACGAACGTCTGATTCCGTGCCTCAAGAGCCTGATTCATCACCGCTCGACTGCCATCCGTTTCGAGGCCCTGCGCAACATCTACTATTACAAAGATGTGGATTTCACACCCGAAATGCAGGAGCTGGTCTACGACAAAAACATCGAGGTTAAAACCGAAGCTTTTCACTATCTTTTTCAACACTCCGACGAAGATCGTATTGAGTTAATTCAGAGCTATCTGCACCACGAAGATTACAGCATCCGCGGCGCCGCCTTGCTGTGCGCCGCCCGCGAAAGCCGCAACAACAAAAAGATGAAGCGAGCCTTCGCAATCAAGGAGTTGGTCACGGAAACCATCAACCGTCTTGGAGAGATTGCCAGCCCGGAACAACTGAAATTTACCAAGATCAATTGCATCAAAGTCATTGGCGCCGCGAACATCCCGGAGATTTATCCCTATCTGCACATATTCCTGAACGATCACTCGCACGAGGTTTTGCAGACCGCCATCATTAGCGCGGGGCAGAGCCGTAACAAGGATTTTCTGCCGGTGCTGATTCGTTACCTCGGAAACAAGGCGCTCGCCAAGTACGCTCACGAGGCGCTCATCTGCTATGGACCGGAAGTGATCATCGACATGTTGAGCTATTACCTGGAAAATCCGCAACAGGAGAAGAGCATTCGTCTACGCATCCCCCAGGTGATTTCGTCAATTGGCGCGCAAAAATCGGTCAACATTCTCATGCTCAACCTGGA
>DASWHH010000503.1:0-4165 GCA_036398295.1 bacterium | reverse complement strand
AAAGCAAAGTCCCGTTAGGGACGATATATTGCAACGAACCTGGTTTTACCGTTCCCTTCGATGTATTTCCCCGGCTTCTCATATTGTTCAAAAAACAGAAATTTATGAATTGAAGCCTTTGCATATCCCTGTTCATGGCGGTATCAATTAAGGCTATGATAATCCCATGATTACCCTAAACGGAGGAAAATTCATGAGACGTATGTTGTTTAGTCTGTGTTTAGTGTTTATTTTTTCGACGGTTGGGATCGCCCAGATCCCACCAACCCTGAGCTACCAGGGCGTCTTGACCGACGCCAGCACCAATCCACGGAACGGGAATTTTCTTTTAACTTTTAGATTTTATGAACAGGCAGAGGGCGGCGACGCCGTCTGGCAGGAAATCCACAATGTCTTTGTGGCGAACGGGCTGTTCAGTGTCGTCCTGGGAAAGGACCAGCCCCTGAGTTTGGCCTTTGATAAACCCTACTGGTTGGGAATCACGGTCGGCGGTGATGCGGAGCTGTCCCCGCGTGTGGAGTTGACATCCGCGGCCTACAGTTTGAACGCACGGTCTCTCGGCGATGGCGCGTTAACCGCCGGCAGCAATATTAACCTTACCCGCCAGGGATCGACCCTCATAATCTCAGCAAGCGGCGGTGGCAGCCAACTAACTCTACCCTTCTCGGGCAGCGTCGCCAGCGACGGCGATGCCATGTCAGTCGCCAACACCGGCAGCGGAGCGGTGGCGCAGTTTCAGAATAACGGCGCAGCGGCAACATTAGAAATAATCAACAATCAGCCCGGCGGCGCTGCCTTGCAGCTTCAGGGAAATCTCACGTCCAATGGGACAGGGGAATTTGCGTTCGGACTCAAAGTGAACCGGCCGGGAATCGAAAGCAGTTTCGGTTTGAACGGAGCGCAAACAGGTTATATTGATCTGACTTTTTTGACGGATTCACCCGTACAAAACAGCACTGGTGTGAACATTTTCAATCCGCGCACCGATGCGGGTTTTACGGGAGTGCGCTCTGAGGTTCGGAGCAGCAAAGCGGCCATTTACGGGCTCTCTTCAAACTCTTCTCAACCGACCATGATTAGTGGCCTCTCCCCGGTAGCGGCGCCGAGTCTGCTCCCAGATGGTGTCACCCAGGAATTTGCCGAGGCAGCCATCTGGGGTTTCACCGACCGCGACTCGGCGACAGCGGCCGTTCTCGGTCAAAACGATAGTCAAAACTCAAGTATCACGGTTGGTGTATGGGGATTCCATCGTGCCGCGGGTGCGGGCGTGCTTGCCACCAACGCCGGCACCGGCAGTGCGCTCTTAGCCAATCACACCGGCACCGCCGGCAACATCGCGGTTTTCCAAAGCAATTTCACCAACCAGGCGCGCATCGATAAAACCGGCAAAGGCTTTTTTAGTGGCGGCACCCAGACCGGCGGCGCGGACGTGGCGGAGGCGTTCGCAGTGGAGGGGGTTGTTCAAGAATATGAAGCTGGAGACGTGCTGGTTATTTCAACCGACAGCGATCGCACCGTTGAGAAATCGAATGAGCCGTACTCCACGCGAGTAATTGGCGTGTATGCCACTAAGCCCGGAGTTTTGCTTTCAGAACGACACGTCGATGCGAGCCATGACGATATGATCCCGGTAGGAGTAGTCGGCGTCATCGCCACAAAAGTGACAGGTGAAAATGGGGCGATCAAACGCGGCGATTTGCTGGTGACTTCCAGTCAGCCGGGGTACGCCATGAAGGGAACGGAGCGCGAACGCATGTTGGGCGCGATCATCGGGAAAGCGCTGGAGGAGTTTGACGGCTGGGAAAGCGGGGTTATTCGCGTACTGGTGAATGTAAAGTAAGAGAGTGGTACACGATTGTCAGTGGCTTTTTCTCTTGTGAAGATTGAGGATGGCGGATGGAAGATTGCGAAGCCAAACAATCCTCCTCCCTCTTCTATCTTCCACCTTCGATCTTCCCTTCGACCCTTGAGTATCAATGACAACTCTCAAACACAGTCACACGTACCGAATTTATGAGACACAGCCCTAGGCCTCAGAATTCAAAATGATTGTTTCCTCGCGTCCCGATCCGACCGAGATGATGGCAAAATCGGTCCGGGTCAGATCGCGAATGGCGGCGAGATAGGTTTTCGCAGCCGGCGGTAGCGCATCAAATGAGCGGATGCCGTTAGTAGAAGTTTGCCAGCCGGGAAAGGTCTCATAGATGGGCTCGCAGTTTTCGAGAATACTCAGATCGCTGGGGAAAGACTTGATTAGTTTACCCCTATACTTGTAAGCCACACAAATCTTGATTTCGTCGAGGGTGTCCAGGACATCTAACTTGGTCAAGGCAAACGAATCGATGCCATTGATCTGCACGGCAAAATTGGCGATGACCGCATCAAACCAGCCGCAGCGACGCGGCCGTCCGGTGGTGGCGCCGTACTCATCGCCGAGCTCGCGCAGCTTGACGTATTCGTTATCGGCTATTTCCGATGGAAACGGTCCCATACCCACGCGCGTGGTGTAGGCTTTGATCACGCCAAGAACGCTATCGACTTTGGTGGGGCCAATACCAACCCCGGTGCAGGCTCCGCCGCTGGTGGGCGTGGATGACGTTACATAGGGATAGGTGCCGAAATCCACATCAAGCAGCGTACCCTGCGCCCCCTCCAGCAAAATCGATTTGCCCTGTTTGATGGCGTCGTTCAAATAACTTGAAACGTCTTTCACGTACGGATCAATCTTCTTGTCGAATTCGAGATACTCATTGATGATGTCATTGACATCGAGGGCTTCGGCGCCATAAATCTTCTTGAGAATCTCGTTCTTCTCCTCGATGTTGCGGCGCAGCTTGGCTTGCAAGGTTTCCCGATCGAGTAAATCCACGATGCGAATGCCCATGCGATTCACTTTGTCCACATAGGCCGGACCGATGCCGCGACCGGTGGTGCCGATTTTTTGATGGGCGTCCTTGGCTTCTTTGGCCTGGTCGAGAATTTTGTGATAGGGCATGATGAGATGAGCGCGGTGGCTGATCAAAAGCCGGCCGCTGACGCGAATGCCCTTTGCCTCCAGCAAAGCGATTTCTTCCATCAATGCCACCGGATCGATCACCACACCGTTGCCAATAACGCATACTGCATTCTCTTGCAGGATGCCGGAGGGGATGAGATGGAGGATGTATTTTTCCCCCTTGATGACCACCGTGTGTCCGGCGTTGGCCCCGCCCTGGTAGCGGGCCACGACGTCAACTTTTTCGCTCAGTGAATCGACAATTTTACCTTTCCCTTCGTCGCCCCACTGCGCCCCAACAATAATTTTTACGGACATGCTACCCTCGTACCGGCATAAAAAAATCCGACCGGCTGATCGGAGTTTTTTAAGTTTTTAGACGCACTTCTAAGGTAGAAAATGCAAAATTCAAGAAAAGGCCAATAGCAGCCTAACCGAAGCTCGCCACCGCTTTATCGATGGTCTCGAAAGTTTCGAAAACCGTGAGCAGTTTCGTGATCATCAACAAGCTCTGGATGCGATCGGTGATGTTCGCCAGCTTGAGATCGCCGCCGCTGTTGCGCATGGTGGTGAGACCGCCGATGAGGATGCCGAGGCCGGAGCTGTTCATCCAATTGACATTTTGCAGATCGGCGATGACTTTGGTCTGGCCTTTTTCGATCAGTTCATGCAGCTTGTCGTTGAGCAAGGTTGCATCCGGGCCGCCCATGATCTTTCCCGACAATTCCAGCACAACTACGCTATTTACAGTCCGCTCACTGATTTTCATCTTACCTCCAACGAGAGTATCTAATTAACCGTAACTTTTGCAGCCAAGCCGCTGCGTTTCGTGTGGCGTCTGTTATGCCACTCTACGATAATTGGGGTCGCGACAAATATGGAACTGTAGGTTCCAATAATGATACCCAGTAGTAGCGCGAGCGAGAAATTGTGAATGACGTCGCCACCAAATACAAATAACACGATCAAAACCATCAATGTGGTGCCGCCCGTCAGTACCGTCCGGCTGAGGGTCTGGTTGATGCTGATGTTAACCAGGTTCTCATATGTTTCCCGGCGCAAGATTTTCAGATTTTCCCGAATGCGATCATAGACGACGATTTTGTCGTTGATTGAGTAGCCAACTATGGTGAGGAAAGCCGCAATGACGGACAATGAAATCTCAAGTTG
>DASWHH010000502.1:0-2737 GCA_036398295.1 bacterium | reverse complement strand
GCGACCGCCTGGTCATCATTGCCGGCCTCTAGTGAAGATTGCAGACTGGACAAAAGTTCTTTCTCGATGAAGTGAGTATCAAAATCGCCGGCGATGAATTGCGGATGGTTCATCACCAGCAGGCAAAAAGGTATCGAGGTCTCGATACCGTGAATATGATATTCGCGTAGCGCACGTTTCATACGGTCGATGGTTTCGTGCCGATGGCGGCCCCATACGATCAGTTTCGCGATCAAAGGATCATAATAGATAGAAACCTCGGCACCGGCATCATAGCCGTTGTCGTCACGCACTCCAAAACCGCCGGGCGGGGACATATATTTTATCTGTCCAATCGATGGCAGAAAATTATTGGCCGGGTCTTCGGCGTAGATGCGGCATTCGATCGCGTGTCCGCTGAAGCGAATGTCCTGTTGCTCATAATTCAACGACTCGCCGGCAGCGATGCGAATCTGTTCTTTAACCAGATCGATGCCGGTGATCATTTCCGTCACCGGATGTTCCACCTGCAGCCGCGTGTTCATTTCCAAAAAATAAAAATGGCGATGCCTATCCACCATGAACTCGATGGTACCGGCGTTCTGGTAACCGCAAGCTTGCGCGGCCTTGACCGCTGCCTCGCCCATTTCCCGGCGCAGCTTGTCGTCCACAATGCAAGACGGCGATTCTTCGATCACCTTTTGATGGCGGCGCTGAATCGAGCACTCGCGCTCACCGAGATGCACGACGTGGCCGTGCTGATCCGCCAGAATCTGAAATTCAATGTGACGCGGCGCTTCGAGATACTTTTCGAGATAAATTCGACCATCGCCAAACGCGGACTCGGCCTCCGAGCGCGCTGCCCGAAACGCTGAAGCCATTTCACCATCAGCTTTCACCACCCGCATGCCCTTGCCGCCGCCGCCGGCCGCCGCCTTCAACAAAACCGGATATCCCAATTCCTGCGCGGTCGCGAGGGCAACTTTTTCATCGGCCAGTGGTTTCTCCGTTCCGGGAACAATTGGAACTTTAGCAGACAACATGCTTTGTCGAGCCGCGGTCTTGTCGCCCATAATTTTCATGGCCTCCGCCGGGGGACCGATAAATACCAGGCCGGCTGCTATCACCCGGCGAGCAAATTCTGGATTTTCGGACAAAAATCCATAGCCGGGATGGATGGCTTGGGCACCGGACTGCCTTGCCGCGTCAATAATCTTATCATGTACCAGATAACTTTCCCGAGAGGGCGCAGGACCGATGGCATAGGCCTCGTCAGCCAGCCGAACATGCAACCCGAACTGATCCGCTGCAGAATAGACCGCCACTGTGGCTATACCCAGCTCACGGCAGGCGCGAATCACCCGCACCGCAATCTCGCCACGATTGGCAATAAGAATTTTTTTGAACGACTTCTTATGCATCACGGCGTCTTAGAAACTCTTTAAGGCTTCCTTCTCGCTGGTGAACCCTTCCAACACATCGTCGAGTTTGGCGATTTTGATCAGGGTGCGGATTTTGGTACTGAGGTGGACAAGCTTGAGTTTGCCGGAGTTTGATTTTAGCTGTCGATGTCCAAACAGCAGCGCTCCCAAACCTGAGCTATCGACATAATCGACTTTCTTCAAATCAATCAGGATTTTTT
The DNA here is from genome assembly GCA_036398295.1 of bacterium. Classification (GTDB taxonomy): domain Bacteria; phylum Zhuqueibacterota; class Zhuqueibacteria; order Oceanimicrobiales; family Oceanimicrobiaceae; genus DASWHH01. Next base: position 1,116 of record DASWHH010000502.1, on the reverse strand, counting down.
TCTCTTTCTTATCCTCTACCAGACGCAGCAACTCGGCTTTAAATTGCGGGGAAACCGTGCTATCCAACCGGGTTTCATCCACACGTACCACTAAGACTTCTCCGACTTTTTCTTGGCGATATTTCATTTATTTGCTCCACCGAACCGGATATTAGATTCCAAAGATTATTCGAGAATAAAAGTTAGTTGCATAGTGACCCGATATTCCGAGATTTCGCCATTTTCAATTTTGGCTTTTTGCGAAGTAATTTCCGCGCCAGTAATGTTGCGCAATGTCGAGCCGGCCCGATCGATACCCTTTTGAAAGGCATCCTGAAAACCTTTGGGTGATGAAGCCGTTATCGTTGTAACTCTTGCAACTGCCATATAGAATCCTCCTTTTCGGTTGTAATAGGTGGTAATTATTTAGGGTTTCAACTCAATTAATTGCGTGAATTTCACTCTCGGTGGCAATGTATCGGGCATCATCCAGATCCTGAACCTTAGCGGCAGGATTTGATGCTCGGCGAATCTCATCGCTGAGCACGCAGCGAATTTCATCGTACGTAAAATCTTCCGGCAGGTGATCTTTAATGGGCCTGAGAGATGTCATACCAACCTCGCGAATCACCTCGCGAATCTTTTGCACCCTGGCAACCGCCACCACCGCGGTGACTTGCACTAGATTCCTTGCGATGAGTTCAGCAAAATGGCCAAATATAGTCCCTGCCGTCAAACCGCGACGGTCGGCGATTTCCGGCGGCGACAAACCGCGACGAAACAGGGAGAGCGTCTGCTGTAAGGTGTCCGACAAACGAGAGATCTGCCGCAGTGGCGATCCATACGGCGCCGGCGTCACCGAAACATTCAGGGTAAGGGGAATCGAGTCCAAATTCTGCAGAGCATTCGCGCCCTTGGGGGTGAGGTCAAGGATCGGATAATCGGCGCCCACCAGCGTGAGATAGCGCATTTTCAAGAGTTGATCGATGAAATCACGGCACTGCGGCTGGGTGTATTGGCGCAAGCGTCCATAAGATTTCGTTTTATCCCAGCCATACTCAAAGATCTCTTTCGATTGCGAGCCGCTTAACACCTCCACCAGTCGCGAACGTCCGGCTTCGCGTTTGAGGTATTTCA
>DASWHH010000501.1:0-3286 GCA_036398295.1 bacterium | reverse complement strand
CATCGGTCTCGATCGGTAGCAACCAGGCCAAATACGTTTGGACCAGTGCCGGCAGCGCACCATACACCATCAACATCAGCTCGGAAACCTTGAGCAAAGAAGGTGAAAGCGGCGAACCCTATTATGAACGCGCGATTTCATGGCTCGACACCACTGAGCAGGCACATCTCACGGTTCGAGTAAAAAGCCTGAGCTTGAAAACATCCCAAGGTGAGGTGCAGACTCTTGCGTTGCAGCCGGTATCGCTGGATACGGTTCCCGATTTTAGCCCTGCTAAAGCCTTTGATTATTTGGTATCCCTGCCAGCTACCTTACCTGCGGATGCCGAGAGTTTGGTGGTTGACTTCACCTTGTGGGCGGAAAAGTTGGATAAAGTCGGAGCGACATCAAAAGGTAACGCTGCCAAAATAAGTGTGGAATTTAAGAACGCTGCGGAACAGAAACTGGTCACCGTTAACGGACTCTCGCTTCCTGCATCCGGGAACATGCCCGAAATCTCCCACCGGCTGGCCATAGGGTTAAATGCGATCAAGCAACAAGTCGGTTCATCAAGACTAAAAACCGTCGTCAGAATCGAAGGGCTGACCCCGAATTCCAAAACGTTTGCCAGCCTAGGTCACATTTACGATTTCAACAAGTCTGTGGAAAAATCCTCGACTGAACAAGAGGCGCTGATAAGTGATACTTCTCCCAAAACGACTTCACTGCTGGGAAACTATCCCAACCCGTTTAACCCGGAAACAACCATCAAATATCAAGTTCGTGATCGCGGACAAGTCAGGTTGAACATTTTCAATTTACGCGGACAGAAAATCCGCACGCTGGTAGATGACCTGCGAACGCCGGGACTGTATGAAAGTCGTTGGGATGCCAAAGACGTTTATGGTCAAGCCGTCGCTTCCGGAATTTATGTCATTCAAATTCAGGCTGGAGGGATGATCGAGGCGAAAAAAATCACAATGTTGAAGTAAGATCGATGAAACGAGATAGAATTCCTTCCCCTCTTTAGGGATGATTAGGGTGGGGTCTGCGGCTTGATTTGAGCAGACAGCGAATCACGAATATTGAATAAAGAATTTTGAATGTCGAATTTCGATGTAAGACCTCACCCTGACCCTCTCCTAAGAGGAGAGGGAGCTGGCTCTATGCGCTCTGCGCTTTGCTCTTTGCAATAAAATTCAAAGGATAGAAAAACATGGATCTGAAATTACCTAAAATTACCTTCTGGAAAGTCGTCGCGGCGCTGATCTTCGCGGGCGGCTTATACGCCACCATCGTGCGCTTCGCGATGGGATTGGGCGCGTCCACCAACTTAACCGACATTTTCCCATGGGGCATCTGGATCGGCTTCGACGTGCTGGTGGGCGTCGGCGTCGCGGCTGGCGGCTTTGTCATCGCCGCTACGGTTCACATTTTCCATTTAGAAAAATATGAACCGATTGCGCGGCCCACGATTCTCACCGCGTTCCTGGGATACTCGTTGGTCGTCGTGGCGCTGATGTTCGACCTGGGTCGCCCCTATCGCATCTGGCACCCGCTCATCATGTGGAACCCGCACTCAGTGATGTTCGAAGTAGGTTGGTGCGTTACTCTGTACACGATTGTGCTGGCGCTGGAATTCAGTCCCATCGTTTTCGAGAAATTTAATCTCAAATTACCGATGAAACTGATACGCAGCATCTATCTGCCCATTGTCATTGTCGGCGTGCTGCTCTCGACGCTGCACCAGTCTTCACTGGGTACGCTGTACGTCCTCGTCCCGGACAAGCTGCACGGCCTGTGGTACTCGCCGCTGCTGCCGTTGTTTTTCTTCATCCACGCCATCGCCGCTGGTTTGGCGATGACCATCTTCGAATCGTTTCTCAGCTATCGCGCTTTCGGCAAACGCCTCGAACACGATATTCTCGCCGGACTCGGCCGTGTGATTGTGGTGGTGCTGGCCGTTTATTTCGTCTTCAAATTTCAGGATCTCCATGGCCGCGGCAACTTGCCGTTGGTCTTTGAATTCACGCGCCAAAGCGTGATGTTCTGGGGCGAGATTGGACTTGGTGTGCTGCTGCCGATGGCGCTGCTGTTCAGCGCCCGCGTGCGCGCCAAAGAATCGGGGTTGTTTCTCTCGGCGCTGCTGGTGCTGGTAGGCTTCATTGTCAGCCGCCTCAACGTCAGCATCACCGGTATGTTGAACTCAGAAACCTACGTTCCTAAATGGACGGAGTTTGCGGTGACCATCGCGATCGTCGCCCTCGGCTTTGTCATTTTCGGCTACGCTGTCAAGTACTTCCCCGTCTTTCCAAAAGAAGAAATGGAAGAAGCAAAGCATATCAAAGCTGCGATGCACGCAGAAAAGAAGCGCCATCCGGTGTTTTCAGGTAACGTGGTGATGGCTATGTGGGCGCTGGTGTTGGTTGGCACGATCACTTATGCCTTCACTGCAAATTACGAAAAGAAACACAACGGGACGGCGACCGACGGCAACTCGGTTTCACGCGCGATTGACCCGATGGATCAGGAGTTGGCGTTGCCGGAAGACATCACCTTTCCGCTGGGCGAAGGCAGCCCCGGTCGGGTGACTTTCAGTCACCAGAGCCATGTGTTGATGCAGGAGACACCGACCTGCGCCACCTGCCACGCGGAGGGCGGGTTCAGTATTCTCAAGGCCGATTCAGCGCACAAGCAGCCGCTGCTGATGGAGCCGATGTACAACGGCGAATCGTGCGGCAAATGCCACAACGGCGAAGCCGCCTTCAGCTCGGAAGATTGCCAGTCTTGCCACATCGAACAGTGATTTGGCCGGAGAAAGGAAAATGGAGGAAAAGGCAAAAATACTAATCGTCGATGATGATAAGGAACTGCTGGTGAGTTGCTCCAAAGTTTTGAAAAACGGGCGCTACGACGTGGTGACTTTGGACGACAGCACGCAAGCATCCGTGGAAATCGAAAACGGCCAGTACGATCTTATCATCAGCGATTTGACCATGCCGGGGATGAGTGGCATGGCGCTGCTGCGCAAGGCGCAGAGTGTCCTGCCGGATGTGCCGTTCGTCATCTTCAGCGCCTACGGCAGCGTCGAAACCGCGGTCGAGGCCATGCGCGAGGGCGCGTTCGATTTCATCGAGAAGCCGTTTAAAGCCGATCGTCTGAAAGTCGTGGTCGAAAAGTCCCTCAGCCACCGCAACTTGTTCAAAGAGAAAAAAGCCCTCGAAAGCGAACTGCAGAAGCGCAGCCGCTTCGACGCCCTGATTGGCAAAAGCCAGGCTATGCAGCAGGTGTTCGACCTGATCACCCG
>DASWHH010000500.1:0-3432 GCA_036398295.1 bacterium | reverse complement strand
TGAGATCGTTGGTAGTCTCCCTGTACCCCCTCGTACATATCGCATGGACCCGACGGTTCAGTCTTGGGGATGGCGATAGACTATTGCAGCCAGCTCATCGAAAATTAGGAACTGGCAGGCTAATTGCCCAATTGCACTTTCGAAATTAACTACGTAGGAGGCCACATGAAACAGATTTTATCAGCCGTAGTTGTCATGCTACTGTTGCTGGTTGGACGAGTGAGCAGTCAAACTCAAGATGTTACCATAGTCGCGCCTACCAGCGAAGCCGCCGACGGGCTGGATCTGCCGGCGGTGGCGGAGTTGTTTAAAGCTGCCAAGGATCTGGAGGCGTTCGAAAAAGCGCTCAACGATCCCGATGTCGGAGTGAACAATCTCGATCTGGATGACAATGGTGAGGTCGACTACATCCGGGTAGTGGAAGAAGCCTCCGATGACACGCACGTCATCATTTTGCAGGTGCCGCTGGCAGAAAACGAATTTCAGGACGTCGCCACTATCGAGGTTGAAAAGGCAGACGACGAGCAATATAATCTGCAGGTGCACGGCAGCGAAGTCATTTACGGCGTTGATTACTATGTGGCGCCGGTGCACGTGCATGTCCACACCTGGCCCATCATCACCTGGATCTATGCCCCGCTTTACCGGCCATACCGCTCGGTTTTCTACTTCGGCTATCGTCCCCACTGGTGGCGGCCATGGCACCCGGTAACCGTCGGCGTCTATCGCACCCGGGTGGTTAACGTCAACGTCCATACCAATTTTACCGTCGCTAAAACCAGCCGCGTCACCACCGTGCACCGGGTTAGTTACCAGCCGGCTTCCTCGACTTTGGTCAAGAAGCAAACGCGTGTCACCCACAGTGACGGTGATGTTACCAGATCGGGTCACCTATCCCGTACCACCACCAACGCTGGCGGCAAAACTACAACCGTTCATAAAGCCGGCAAACAGACGGTTGACAAAGACACCGGTGAAAAGACCACGGTGAAAGCCGGGAAGAAGGAGGTTACCAACCTGAACACAGGAAAACAGACGACCGTAAAAGGCGCAAAAAAAACCACCAAAACTGACAGTGGCAAAAAGACCACAACCGTGAAGGCCAAAAAGACCAGGAAGAATTAGTTGGCGGATTTGTGCCTTCTGGGCAACCTCAAACTTCGAACTTCAAGCCAATTAAAAAATCCCCGCAGTCCAAAATCTGTGGGGATTTTTTTTCTAACTGAGATTCAGACTGCGGCGCTTGTGGACCAGTTCGCAATTGATATTGCTCAAATAATTTCTATATTAAGTCGTCTGATTTAAAGGAGAAGCACCAACATGAATGAGATTCTCAAGCGAGCCAAAGCGGTTGAATCGGATTTAATCCAGTTTTTGCGCGATGTGGTGAAACTTCCCCTCGGCAGCGGCAAAGAAGGCCCGGTCATCGAGCGCATCAAGACAGAGATGGAGAGAATCGGTTACGATGAAGTGAAAGTCGATAAGCTCGGAAATCTCTTCGGGCGACTTGGCAGCGGGCCGCGGGTGCTGGCCATCGACGGCCATTGTGATGTGGTGGACATCGGCAACCGCGACAACTGGACGGTCGATCCCACCGGCGGCGAGATCATTGATGGCAACCTGTTTGGTCGCGGCGCTTGCGATCAAAAGGGAGGACTTACTTGTGCCGTCTATGCCGGCAAAGTCCTGAAAGAAGTCGGCGTGCCAAAGGACGTCACCCTGTGGGTGGTGGCCTCAGTGATGGAAGAAGACTGCGACGGCATGTGCTGGAAATATATTATTGAAGAAGACCAGTTCAAACCGGAAGCGGTGATGATCACCGAGCCCACCAGTTTGAACATCTACCGCGGACAGCGCGGCCGCCTGGAGATGAAAGTGCGCACGGATGGCGTCTCGTGCCACGGCTCGGCGCCGGAGCGCGGGGTGAATGCCATCTACAAAATGTCACCCATCATAAAAGAGATCGAGGAGCTTCACCAACGCCTCAAGGATGACGCCTTTTTGGGAAAAGGCAGCGTCACTGTCACCGACATTCGCTCCACGTCGCCGTCACTGTGCGCGGTGGCGGATTCCTGCACCGTCCATCTCGACCGTCGCTTGACCGCAGGTGAAACCATCGATTCTGCCCTGGCGGAAATTCGCGATCTGCCCTCGTTTAAGAAGGCCGAAGCCAAAGCCTGGGTGCCGGATTATACCGTTCCGAGCTACACTGGCCTCAATTACGGCATGCAGTCGTATTTTCCCACCTGGGCGCTCGACGAAAACCACCCGGTTTTGAAAAGCGCGGTCAAGAGTTATCTCAATCTGTTTGGCGCGCAGCCCAAGGTTGACAAATGGACCTTTTCGACCAACGGCGTCGGCATCATGGGCATGTTTGGCATCCCCACGTTTGGTTTCGGCCCGGGCGATGAGGCACAGGCGCACGCCCCCAACGAGCGTATCCCGGTAGAACATCTCCACAAAGCCGTGGCGTTTTACGCCGAGTTTGTGCGCAACTTTTGATTGAAGGTGGGACACAGAGTACACGGAATCTACACGGAGTGCACTGAGCTGTTATTATATTTCTCTCTGTTTTATCAACTTGCAAAACATTGCTTTCTTGAGCAAAAATTTTAACCGCAAAAGACGCAAAGATCGCTAATAAAAATAGATCTTTTCCTTTGCCCTTGCTTCCGTTTTCTTAACGACCTTGTGCTTAGTTGGTTGCGGTTGTGCCGCTCTGTGCCCTTCGTGGTTCTCGGTGTATCTCTGTGTCCATTATTTTTTTTATGAAACGAATTCAGAGTTTCAAATTTGCGTTTCGGGGCTTACTAAGCCTGGTGAAAACGCAACCGAATGCCCGGATTCACTTGCTGGCAACCGTGGTGGTTGTCACCGCCGGGACGCTCCTACGCCTCTCTCGAACGGAATGGTGTTGGCTGGTGGTGGCCATGATGGCGGTGTGGATCGCCGAGGCATTCAATACGGCGATTGAGCAACTGGCTGATGTTGTTTCCCCTGATTTCCATCCCGCTATTGCCAGGGCAAAAGATGTGGCGGCCGCCGGTGTGTTGATCGCTGCCCTGGGTTCCCTGGTTGTTGGTTTACTCATCTTTGGTCCCCATTTCCTCCGATTGTTTTCTTGATGGTGGTTTCTTTGTAGGACAATCCCCTACAAAATGATAAGTATATCTCTTACATAAAAAGGAGATTTTGTCTGATTGTAGATTTCAGCTCTGAAGGCTATCATTTACAGTCGAAATTGTATTGAGTTCTTGCAAATTTTTCCAGGGGTGTTCCTTCCGATCTGGTTCACCTTTCACTAAGTAGTCCTCAAAATAACCAATGAAACGAGGTGAGCATGGAGGCTCAATTTCCTACAGCTTTGTTGATGACAGTTTTCGTTCTCGTTTTTTTGTCCTGCGATTCCATTTCTTATTGCAATCCAATCGT
>DASWHH010000499.1:0-4855 GCA_036398295.1 bacterium | reverse complement strand
AGCCGATTGGAGTCACCTATAGGCGGCAACTTTTCGTTTGAATTACCACCATTATAAAGAATTAATCTTACACTGTCAAGCGAAATCTTGGCACGAAATTCTGCCTAAAAAAGCCGTTTGCCGAAGCTTTTTCAATGTATGGAATTTACTCTCAAATTTGCTTATTTGCCGATAATCGCGCCAAAAACCACAAAATTTGCGATCATTCGTACAGCACTTCCAGCGTAATTCCTTTATAATAGTGAACCAGAATTTCATCGAACTTTTTGCCCCGCAGCGCCATCATCGCCGCGCCCACCTGACACATCCCTACGCCATGGCCCCATCCACCACCCTTGATGATAAACCGCGCCGGCAAGTCTTTCATTCCGCCCTCTTTTTGGAAATAGCAGCACGCGCTGTACAACGTTGTTTTCGAAAGCGCCTGGCGGATGGGCAGCTCACGGCTGATAACGAAACGTTTCTTGGTGCCGACCACTTCCAACTCCTGCAGGCGCCCGGACAGGCCGCGTTTACGGGGCACGAGATCCACCAGCATGCCAAACTCCTCGCCAGTTTTCTCCCGCAGGATCTTCTCCAATTCCGGACGATCGTACTTTACCTCCCAGCGAAAGTATTTCTTGCTGTAATTCAGCGCTTCCGGAAGCTGGCCGCTGGTGGTGTTGCAGTTGACATCCGGACGGCTATCGATCCACTTCTTCACGTTGTTTTCTTCTTGCAAAGAGTTAGCGAGCCTTGCGCCCCGGCCGCGGCTGTCCAGCACTCCCATAAGGTAGGGTTTGGCGTCCATCAACCAGACATTTTCATTGCTTTCGGTGTGCCCGCCGCACACGGCCGCATAAAACGCTTCAATGATTTTCTTACGGTAAACCGCAAAAATCCCGCGCGTGCTTTCGACGGCCCTGTTCGCGGTCTCGGCGCGCCGGGTGCGTCCGCTAAAAACCTGGCAATGGACATCGTCGCACAAATCAAACGCTTTTAAAGGATGGCGCAGCCCCGCTTTTGAGATCGCTTCGACGCGCGCCGCAATGGCCTGGGCTTTCAACGCTTCGTATGGAAAGGTCGCCGGCATCTCTGACGGCACGACGCCCTTGAGGTACTCCTCCAAAGAAAGCTCATTCACCACCGTCAATTGTCCGTACTCGTCCACCAAAAACTCGGCGGTACCGCCATAGGAGCGGGTCTCGCTGGATTCCCAGTGAAAGCCGCTGCCCACATCCACTGCCGCGATATCGATGTTGGCCGTAGAAATGCGAACCGGATCGGCGGAATCGAAGCTGTGACGACTTTCGAGGTTGGTGAAACGAAGAGCGCCCATGGCTTTGCCGTCGGGCACCGCGATGATCTCGCAACCACTTTTTTCGCGAATGGAATTTTGATAGAGCTTGGCCTCGGCCTCGCTGGGAAAATCTCTGTTGAGTATGACCTGGTAGACCGATTTGCTGAAATAGGGGAGTTCGATGCCGGGGTTGCGATCGTAGCGTTCCACCCGCGCCTCCAGGCCCAGGGTGCTGAGGTACCGCACGACATCTTCCGCCGCAAAACGATCGCGAGAGGTGCTGAACGCCAGCCGGTATTTGAATTTTGCGGGCTTGCCGCCGATCACCTCGGCGCGCCAGCGACCCGCTGGCAAACGGCGGATGGCAAAGTTATGATGCAAATTGACCGAGTTGGTGGCATCTTTAATTCTAAACTCTACCACCGATCTCTCTTCCAAAATCCCGACGCGAATGTCGGGCGGGCGGATGTTGCTGTGCTTTTGCGGCGGTGCCTTGCAGGTCAAAATCAGGGCGCTGATCACCAGCGCGGAAATTGCGGGCATGTAGGGTAGTCGCTTTTTCGAAACGTTAGTGTTCATCCTTCCCATTCATATTCGGTCTGCGATTCCAGCTTAATCCAGCAATCCATTAATCCATTAAAGTTAGCACGAATACCCTCCTCGCTTCTTAACAGTTGAGGTTAGTCGAGATAACCATACTCCTTGAGGGCTTTTTCATCCTGGCGCCACTTTTCGCGCACCTTCACCCACAATTCCAAAAATACCGGGCGTCCCAGCAGCAACTCAATCTCCGAGCGCGCCTCCTGGCCAACCTGCTTGAGGGCATCGCCCTGGTGGCCAATCAAAATCCCTTTCTGGGTTTTCCGCTCAACAATGATGATGGCACGAATGAAGTCTTTCCCACCCGGATTTTCCCGAAACTCATCGATGACCACGTTGGTGGCATACGGAATCTCCTCGCCATAGCGCTGAAAGATTTTTTCACGAATCAACTCCGCCACCAGGAAGCGCTCGGGATGATCCATAACCTGGTCCGGGGCATAGCGGGGAATCCCCTCCGGCAGCGCAACGATGATTTCATTCTTCAAGTCGTCCAACCCATCGCGTTTCAGGGCTGAGATCGGCACGATGGTGGCCATGTTCTTTGAGGAGTTGAAAAAATCTATGAGAGGCAAAATTTCATTTTTGGATATCCGGTCTACCTTGTTGATGGCCAGAATTACCTTGGAACCGGCCGACAGAATCTCGTCTAAAAAGGCCACGTCCCGGGAATCGGGTTCGGCGGCAGCTTCGACCATAAAAAGAACCACGTCGGCTTCCCGCAGCGCCCGCTGCGCCGCTTTCACCATGGCGACCTGAAGCTTATATTTCGGCTGCAACAAGCCCGGCGTGTCAAAAAACATTACCTGATGATTATCGCCGGTTAAAATACCGCGGATTTGATGGCGGGTGGTTTGCGGTCTTTTGGTGACCGCCGATACTTTGAAATTCAAGAGCTGATTGAGCAGGGTGGATTTGCCAACGTTGGGTTGCCCCACTATTGCAACATAGCCGACTTTGAAGGTTTGTGAATCCATATCAGTCAGACGGCAAAAGGCAGACGGTAAACGTGAAATGTGAAATGTGAAACGTGAAACGTGCCCATTCCATGCCAATCGCAGAAAACGCAGAGCATGGAGAGGGAATACAAGTTCGCTCCACTTTTTCAGGTCTTACATTTGCCATTTGCCGTCTGCCGTTTCACACTAATATGCTTTGGCCGCAATCACCCGCTCTTTTGAGGCCGCGCCGCAGAGCAAGCATGTGCCATCTTCAATCTTGCGGTCCAGGGGGATGCAGCGGATGGTGGCCTTGGTTTCCTCCTGCAAGCGATCCTCACAGGAACGCTGGCTGCACCAATGGATGTAGAAAAACCCGCCCGGCTCCTCGATCGCCTTTTTGAATTCGCTATAATCGTCGCATGTGAAAGAGTACTTCTCGCGAAATTCCAGCGCCCGTTTAAAGAGACCTTGTTGAATCTTTGGCAGAGTTTGCTGGATGTACTTTTCTAAATCAGCCATGGCCACGGCCTGCTTTTCACCGGTGTCGCGGCGGACCGCCACCGCCTGCTGCTTGGCCAGATCCTTTGGTCCCAGCTCTATGCGAATTGGCACACCCTGCTGCTCCCATTCGTTGAATTTCCAACCTGGACGGTAATTGTCGCGGTCATCCACTTTGAAGCTGAAATCGTCTTTCCAGCCTGCGGTCATTGCTGCGATCTGGGAAAGTATCGGTCCCTTCTCTTCATCGCCATGCCAGATGGGCACAATCACCGCCTGGATCGGGGCGAGTTTCGGCGGCAGCACCAACCCCTGGTCATCGCTATGTGCCATGATGAGCGCACCGACCAGGCGGGTGGATACCCCCCAGCTGGTGGCCCAGACGTAACTCAATACGCCGTTTACATCCTGGAACTGCACGTCAAAGGCGCGGGCAAAATTCTGGCCGAGATTGTGAGAAGTGCCAGACTGCAGCGCGCGGCGATCCTGCATCATTCCCTCGATGCAATAGGTGCGAACTGCGCCGGCGAAGCGCTCTTTGTCGGTTTTCAAGCCGGGTATGACCGGTAAAGCGAGGTAGTCCTCGGCAAATGTTTTATAGACTTCCAGCATCCGGCGGGTTTCGGCCTCGGCCTCTTCCGCAGTGGCATGGGCAGTGTGCCCCTCTTGCCAGAGAAATTCCAGCGTCCGCAAAAACAGGCGCGTGCGCATCTCCCAACGAACAACGTTAGCCCACTGGTTGATGAGCAGCGGCAGGTCGCGATAAGACTGAATCCAGTCTTTGTACATCGCCCAGATGATGGTTTCCGATGTGGGACGGATAAACAGAGGTTCTTCGAGTTTTTTGCCACCGCCGTGGGTGACCACCGCGCATTCGGGTGCGAAGCCTTCCACGTGCTCGGCTTCCTTTTTCAGAAAACTTTCCGGAATCAACAGCGGAAAATAAGCGTTAACGTGCCCGGTCTCCTTAAACATGCGGTCGAGTGCGGCCTGCATTTTCTCCCAGATGGCGTAGCCATTCGGACGAATGACCATGCAGCCTTTGACCGGCGCGTAATCCGCCAACTTTGCCGCGGTGATAACGTCAAGATACCACCGGGAGTAATCCTCCGATCGTTTGGTAATACCCTTGGCCATAATCTCCTTTGCGATAGTAGATAACAAAAACCCCTATTAAATAGGGGTTCGTCGATTCATGTGATGATGACTGGTCTATTTTATTCGCGATCTGAATCTTTAGACTTGGGCTTGCTTTTCCCTTTGTCTTTGAATTTCTTTTGCCGGCGCTGGAACATCTGTTCGTCCTCGTCTTCGTAGAATTGTTCCCAGTATTTTCGATCTTTCGAGACGTTTTCCTCATCCTCCGGAACGTCCTGCAAATAGGCAGCGTCCGCTTCGTCAAAAGCGTCTTCCCTCTCGGATTCTTGATGATCCTGACGAGGTGTTTTATCCTTCTTACTCACTGTGAGAGTTGAAGATTGGTTACATCAAAGGAGAATTACAATAAAGTCAAAAGGAAAACTTCGAAAGGTGCTTA
>DASWHH010000498.1:0-2850 GCA_036398295.1 bacterium | reverse complement strand
ATATTCCTTCACGTACCCGTAGCCACCGAGGGCCTGGATGCTGGCATCGGCGGCCAGATTGCCGGCTTCAGAGGCCATGTATTTGGCGATGGCGCCTTCGGTATTGAGGTTGTCGCCGCCGGTGTCGATGCGCTCCGCCGTCTCCTCGATGAAGGCGCGGCTGGCTTCGAGGCGCACCACGTGCGGAACAATCAGCTTGTGGGTGTAGCCCTGCTTCTCGGAGAGCGGGCCGCCGGCCTGAATGCGCTCTTTGGAATAGGGAATCGCGCGGTCGAGCGCCGCCCAGCCGCCGCCGAGTCCGAACGCCGCCACCATCAAGCGGGTGTAGCCGAACACGAGCTGCGCCTGCAGCAACCCCTGTCCCTCGACGCCGCCTACCAGTCGATCCGTCTCCACAAAAACGTCGTCGAGATTGAGGGCGGCGGTGTTGCTGGCGCGAATCCCATGTTTGTCTTCGGGACGGCCGCTGCTGAATCCCGCGGTGCCTTTGTCCACCACAAACCAGCTCGGACCGCCCGGCGCCTGCGCGAGGATGGTGTATAAATCGGCAAAGCCGCCATTGCTGATCCACTGCTTGCTACCGTTGATTTTATAACCTTTGATGGTGCCATTGTCGCGCACGGGCGTGGCGATGGTACGCAGCGCGCCGAGGTCGCTGCCGGCCGCCGGCTCGGTGGCGCCGTACGCCATCAGCAGTCCGTCCTCGGCGACGCGGGTGAGCCAGCGCTGCTTCTGTTCATCAGTGGCGCCGAAGATGATGGGATCGCTGCCAAGAAACGTGGCCAGCACTCCAGTGGCGATGCCGAGGTCGATGCGGGCGATGGCCTCGCAGACGCGATAGACATCGAACGCGCCGCCGCCCATGCCGCCGAAGGCTTCGGGGATGAACAGCAGTTGAATGCCCAATCCCTGTCCGCACATCTCATGCACGATGTCGATGGGGAATTCATCTTTGTGATCGTATTCGAGCAGCTTTTCGTCGGTGAGGCGGCCGGCCGCAAATTCGCGGATGGCGCCGAGGGTGAGATCGAGGGTATCTTTGTCGAGAGAACTCATTATTTTCCTCCGTCCGAAATTGTGAGTCGATGGTATCGTAATGGCCAAGTTTTTAAGATTTTGCGAAGAAACGAATTGTATTTAGAACCCCAGCGTTTTTATTTGAGTCTTTGTCATTCCCGCGTGCTTTTGGCGGGAATCCATTAGTGACAGAGATGGATGCCCGATAAAAGCATTCGGGCATGACACCAACCGACATCCTGCTACTCAGAGTTCTCGACTCCGCTCCGCTCGCCTGCCTGCGCAGGCAAGAAATGACAATTAAAACTCTTTCAACAACCTTATGAAATACAACCGAAACGTCGGTGCTCCGGGATAGAAATGGTTAGCGGGCTATTTTCAAGTATTATGCCAAAGAAGAGAAAAATGGATCTTGTTTAAAGTGGGAGAGTTAAGTCTTTAATTTTAGGATTAAGAACAGTTTGGAGGGAAAATAGTCGTCGGGAGTCGGCGATAAAGAGAATTTCCCGATTCTGAGAAATTGCCGGAAGCCGTTTCCAAAAATCAGGAATCTTGTAGAATGCAGAGCGCAGAGGGCATAGAGCATTGCGCCAAAAGACGCAGAGCGAAGACGTTTGAGCGTCGAGCAAAGATCGCCATGAAAGAAAAATAGGTTGCAGTTTGACGGCAGCTGTTAAATTCACTCGATTTTTGGAATTTACTGGATATGAAAATACCCACCAAACAAATCGCCGCGTTTTGTCGGCGCTACAAAATTACGGAGCTTGCCACAAAAGCTCAAGCAAAATCACCCCGAAATTCCGTGGGATCGAATCATTGCCCAGCGCAATGTGCTGGCGCATGAATATGGCGAAGTTCTGCTCGAGCGAATTTGGCTGGTTGCTACCGAGCGTATCCCGGAGCTATTGAAAATGCTCGATCCATTAATCCCAACACCACCTATAGAATGATTACGGCTCATTCCGAAGCCAATGAATTTTCACCACTGCGGCAACTTGCTTGAATTCCGGATCCCCGGTGACGAGGTGGGCATTCTTTTGGACGGAGAGCGCGGCGGCAAAGGCGTCGGCGTAGGACATCGAATGTATTGATTTGAATACAGCGGCCTGATGGGTGATTTTCCACTCGGCGTCATCGAATTTGATGCCGAGAGAACGCAGTTCTTCAATCGTTGCGTCGGCCTCGACTGCTGAGGTTCTGCGAGCGACGATATACCAGACTTCTCCTGCGTTGACGACGCTCATCCAGAGTGGCGTGCCGCCTTCGTTTGCTTCGGCGATAATCTCCGCGACCTTCTCTCCGGCTGATTCTTCCCCATAAAAAGCGATGATTGCCCAACTATCGAAAACCAGCGCCTTCGGTTTTGCCGGCATCAGAGTCCCCGCTCCCGCTTTTTTTCTGCCATCAACTCCTTCATCAGTCCTTTCCCTTTGAACTTGCCCCTCAACTTGTTCACATAGTCTCGCGTAATCGGTTTCAATATGATGGAGTGTTCCTCCTCATTGACCTCCACGTGGAAGCGCGTACCCCTTTTGATTTCGAACTTCTTGCGGATGGGCGATGGTATGACGACTTGACCTTTTGTGGTTGCTACGGTTTCCATAAGTTTGTCTCCACTTACGTATTGAAGTGAATATAACTTCATATGCCGTGAAAGTCAACACAGTTTTTTCTTACATTTTAAAATTGGTAGGACACTGGTAAGCCCAAATCCCCGGCGAGCAAGAAAATCGTAAAGCGCAAATCGAAAAACGTTATCCGTTATCCGGGTTTCGTTTTCAGTTTACGACTTTCCGGCTATTCATATCGTAGACTCTCCACCGGATTCGCCAC
>DASWHH010000497.1:0-3767 GCA_036398295.1 bacterium | reverse complement strand
CTGAAAATTCGTGTTCTTGTTTACCGGCTGAATGGATGGTATAGAATAAAACAACGGATCCAGAACAGCGGATCATAGAATCATCGGATTTCGATTCGGATGCTTTCTGAAAATTCGTGTTCTTGTTTACCGGCTGAATGGATGGTATAGAATAAAACAACGGATCCAGAACAGCGGATCACAGAAATCATTGGATTTCGATATCGGATACTTTCTGAAAATTCGTGTTCTTTACCTCAATAGACTCGTCTACTCACGGAGGGCAAACATGTCTAAAGTAATTCATTTCTCCGTCAAACTAATATTAACCTGCTGGTTCATTATGTGGCTTTCCTGCGGCGGAGATCGACCGCAGCCGCAAGAAATTTTGCGGCCAGTGCGCTACACGCAGGTTTATTCCAGCGGCGGGGTCCGTATGCGTACCTTTTCCGGCGTTGCCAAATCCGGCATCGAATCCAATCTCAGTTTCAAAGTGGCGGGTACGGTGCAGCAGTTGGCCGTGAAGGTTGGCGACAAGGTACGCCCCGGACAAACGATCGCACGACTCGATCCCGAGGATTATCAGTTAAAAGTGCAGCAAGCGCAGGCCGCGCTCACGCAGGCCATTGCGCAGGAGCGCAACGCCGGCGCCGATTACGAGCGCGTCCGCAGCCTGTACGAAAACAACAATGCTTCCAAAAGCGAGCTGGACGCCAAGCGCGCGCTCTTCGAGTCGGCCACCGCGCAGGTGGAGGCTGCAACAAAACAACTTGAGTTGGCGCGATTGCAGCTAAGTTACACTAATTTGGTCTCACCGACCGCCGGCTCAATTGCTGCGGTCTACGTTGAGGTCAATGAAAACGTCACCGCCGGCAAAAACATCGTGTTGCTGACCGGCGGCTCGCAAATCGATGTGGACGTATCGATTCCGGAACTCTTGATCAAAAATATCAAGGAGGGTGATAACGTGAGCGTCACCTTCGACGCCATTCCGGGCAAACCTTATCAAGCGACGGTAACGGAAGTCGGCGTGGCTGCGATGACCTTCGCCACCACATTTCCAGTTACTGTGCGACTAAAAGATCCCGACCCGGAAATTCGTTCCGGCATGGCCGCCGAAGTTACGTTTCAATTTCAATCTACAGATCAACGCGAGCGAATTCTGGTGCCGCCCGTGGCCGTGACAGAAGACGAGCAGGGGCGATTCGTTTTCGTCGTGGAGCCCGCCGATAGTGGAACCGGCATTGTCCACCGCCGCAATGTACAAATCGGCGAACTGGCAGCGGAAGGTTTGGAAGTATTCAGCGGCCTTGCGGACGGTGAACTGGTGGTGACCGCCGGCCTCAGCAAAATTCAGGATGGACTGAAAGTTAAGCTCCAGTAACGCAGCCATTCTTCAAATTAGACAATCGTCAATAGTCAATGGAGAGGGGTATGGATATCACCCGATTTGCTATAGAAAAAAAGCGCATCACTTCAGTGGTGTTACTGCTGATAGCGGTCGCGGGTTTAATGGCTTATAGTTCAATGCCTCGCGCCGAAGATCCGGGGTTCATCGTTCGCACGGCGCTCATTATCACCAATTTTCCCGGCGCCAGTCCGGAACGCGTGGAGCTGCTGGTCACTGAAAAACTGGAGAAAGCCATCCAGCAGATGCCGGAGGTGGATGACATCATCAGTGAATCCAAACCAGGCAAATCCATCATTTATGTTAATGTCAAAGAGAGCTACCGCCAGATGCGGCCAATCTGGGATAGTCTGCGCCGCAAAGTGGATGACGCGAAATCTGAGCTGCCTTCGGCTGTCGTCGGGCCGTTTGTGAACGATGAATTTGGCGATGTTTTCGGCACGCTTATCGCCGTCAGCGGCGAGGGCTACAGTTACGCCGAGCTCAAGGACATCGCCGATGACATCCGCAATGAGCTTTTGCTGATCGAGCAGGTGGCGAAAGTCGATATCTTCGGCGCGCAGGAGGAACGCGTGTTTGTGGAATTTAACAACGCCCGCCTTGCCGAAGTGGGCATCTCGCCCGGCCAGCTGCAGCAGATCCTCGAATCTCGCAATATCATTTTTCCCGGCGGTGAAGTCTTTACCGAAGACGAACAAATCGTTTTAGAGCCCAGCGGCAATTTTGAATCGGTTGATGAATTGAAAAAGACAGTGATCAAGCTGCCGTGGCAAAACCAGCTGGTGTTTTTGGAAAGCATCGCCAACATCGAGCGCGGTTATATCGATCCGCCGCGAACAAAAGTACGATACGGTGGGCAGCCGGCGTTGATGGTGGCGGTGAGTCTGCGCGAGGGCGGCAACATCACCGTTTTGGGAGAAGAAGTGTTGCAGCAGGTTCAGCGCTTCAAAGAAATTTACCCGATCGGCGTGGACTTCGACATTGTTTATTTGCAGTCCGCTTTTGTGAATAAAAAGGTGAGCGATTTTGTGAGCAATCTTTTGCAGGCCGTTGTGATTGTAATGGGAACGATGCTGGTGTTTTTGGGACTGCGCACCGGGCTGGTGGTGTCAAGTCTCATTCCTATGGCGATGGTTATGGCACTGCTGGTGATGAGCTTCTTTGATATCGGTCTCGATCAGATGTCGCTGGCCTCGCTGATCATTGCGCTCGGCATGTTGGTGGACAACGCCATCGTGATGTCCGAATCCATTATGGTGCAAATGTCCGAGGGCAAAGGCGCGGTGCCGGCCGCCATCGACTCGGCGCAAGAACTGCGGATTCCTTTGCTCACCTCATCGCTCACCACCGCCGCCGCGTTCCTGCCAATCTTTTTGGCGGAATCAGCGGTGGGCGAATACACGGCGCCGCTTTTCAAAGTGGTTACGATAACGTTGCTTTGCTCGTGGCTCTTGTCACTGACTATGACCCCGCTGCTTTGCGTTTCGTTTTTGAAAGTCAAGAAAACTGAAGAAGGCTATCACACGAAATTTTATCAAACCTACCGGGATCTGTTGTTGGGCGGCTTGCGTCGACCGTGGGTGACGCTGACTGCCATCCTGGTAATCTTTTTTGGGGTGATGCAGTTGTTCCGTTTTATTCCACAGATTTTTTTTCCCGCCAACGACAAAGCGGTCATGGAGATGGGATTGACTATGCCTGTCGGCACGCCGCTGGAGAAAACCGATCGGGTCATCGCCCAGATCGACGATTTTATTGGGCGAGAAATGCCGGCACAATTTGATGAAAAAGGAGAAGTGGTGAAACACGGGATCGTCAGTTGGACTTCGTTTATTGGCAGCGGCGCGCCCAAGTACGCCTTGGGATATAATCCGGAACCATCCACTCCCGAATACGCTTACATTTTGCTGAATACCACCGACCGCTGGAAAATCGATGACGAGTTCATTCCCAAGCTCGATGCTTTTTGCCGGCAGGCTTTTCCGGACTTGAATGCCGACATCGGGCCGCTGGATATGGGACCGCCGGTTGAGGCGCCGATTCAGGTGCGGGTTTCCGGCAAGGACGCGAATCAGGTTTTTGCTTACACCGATCAAGTGAAGGCTTATTTGGAAAATGAAATCACCGGCTCGAAAAATGTGCGCGATGATTGGGGGCTGCGTTCAAAAAAACTTTTTGTGCGAATCAACCAGCCCCGCGCTCAGCGCGCTGGATTAACCAGCGAAGACATCGCCATCTCCCTGCAAACCGTACTCAGCGGCATTCAAACCACTGATTACCGTGAGGAGGATGAAGTGATTCCGGTGGTACTGCGCTCCGTTGCCGCGGATCGCAAAGACATTGGCAAATTGGAAACCCACAACATTTACGTGCAGCAAAC
>DASWHH010000496.1:0-2152 GCA_036398295.1 bacterium | reverse complement strand
GTCTTTCCCATGATTGCAACGCAAACCAGTCGCCGGTCCACGAGGAGACCTGGTAAGGGAGGTTGCTGTCATGTGGCCAGGATCCAATGATATCAGCAAGCTGTGGATCGTTGCCAGGGTCACCGTTGCGAAAGCGCTCCGGAAAAATCTGGTACCAAACCACCTGTTGTGCCCACGCCGGCACATCTACCTGCTGAGCGTGCGTATTTTGGGCTGAACCAAATCTCAAAAGCAAATAGCAAACTACGCAAACCGCAAGCGTTTTCGATATCTTCATGGATTATTAGTTCAATAGTGTGGCGCCGCAGCTCTCCCGCACCACCAGCTCCGTTTGAAAGCGTTGTTTGAAGCTGTCCGGTGGTTGAGAAGTTATTTTCTCCAGCAGCCGGTCCACCGCGATCTCACCCATATGCATGATCGGCTGATGCATGGTGGTCAACCCGACGAATTGCGCCAGCTCGATGTCGTCAAAACCCATGACAGCAATGTCGTTAGGCACGTTCAGGCCCCTTTCGCGGATGGCCTGCATCGCCCCAATCGCCTGGATGTCACTGGACACAAAGACCGCCCGCGGCCGGTTCTCTCCTAAATTCAACAGCCGGTTCATGGCGGTGTAACCGGCTTCTTTGTTGAAGCCGTCGGCCTCGTTGGCAAAATCGCAAGCGACGAAGTAATCTTCATAAAACGGCATGTCATTTTTTTTCAGGGCTTTCTTGAAACCCTCGAGACGCAGCCGCGCCGGAATGCTTTTCAACTGGCCGTCGATCATGGCGATTTTTTTGTATCCGGTGCTAATCAGATGCTGAGTAGCGGCGCAGGCCCCGGCTACGTTGTCCACCGTGATGCTGTCGAGTTCGGGATGATCGCTGTCCACCAGTACGATCGGAAATTGACATTTTACGAATCTACTTACAAAGTCGAGGTCCATCTCCAGGGATACCAGCAGCACGCCATCGACCTTCCGTTCCTCGAGAGTACGTTGCAGAAAGGTTTCTTTTTTGTTGGTGATGTCTACACTGTATAAAATCAAATCGTATTTGTATTCAGTGATTTTTCTTTGAATACTGCGCAAAAGCTCAACAAAAAAATAGCCCGTGAAGAACGGGATGATACAGGCGATGGTATTGGTTTTTTTTCGGGCTAAGCTTTGGGCAACGGTGTGCGGTTGGTAATGCAGCTCCTTAATTGCTTTCTGGACTTTTCTTCGAGTTGTTTCGGAAATCTGGGGGCTATCGTTGATGACCCTGGATACCGTTCCAATTCCGACGCCAGCTCTTTTTGCGACGTCGTAGATAGTGACTGGCATAGCCTTTGGGCTTTAGCTGAAAATGATTGGTCTCAAAAATCGATAGGTAGCGAGACGCTGGAAGTGCTTCCAAACGACAGGCTAAGTATAATAAATAAAACAGCATTTGTCAAGATGTTTCTTTTACAATCGCGATTTTGACTAAAACTTAGGATAAGAAATTGACCTTGACTTTTGACGTAATAGTTTTATATTTAGTTCGTTCAAATGTTGCACTTACGGCGGTGTAGCTCAGTCGGCTAGAGCAGTGGAATCATAATCCACGTGTCCGGGGTTCGAGTCCCTGCACCGCTACTAACCTGACCAGTTCACCAATCTTGAGATTTGGCAGAGCATGGCACAAAGCGAAAAAGCGCTACGTGCTATGCTCTCTGCGCTAACTGTCGTCGCATCTTGACAGTTCATAATACATACTTATGACACCGCGAAAAAAACTCTCCGAGCGTGAAATAAATGAACGCCTCGCCGAATTACCCGGCTGGAGCATCGAACAGGGCAAGCTCCACAAGACTTTCCAATTCACGTCCTTCATCGAGGCATTCGGATTGATGACGCGAGTTGCCCTCGCTGCCGAGGCGATGAATCATCACCCGGAATGGTGTAACGTTTATAATAAGGTAACCATCGACCTCACCACCCACGATCTGGGCGGCATCAGCACCTTTGATTTCGAGCTTGCCAAGAAGATCGAGAGTTTCGCTGTCTGAGCGCTTCGTTTCAAAAATTCCTGCCTCCCATCTCTCCCAAATTCTAAACATCTGCCCACCGCGTTTTTTCCACTACCATTTTCGGCTGTTGACGATTCATGTCTCGTGCCCTGACGCCAAGGAGGGGAGACTTACTGGG
>DASWHH010000495.1:0-10248 GCA_036398295.1 bacterium | reverse complement strand
GTGAGGTATGCGCGAGCACCGTACACGTTGCCCATGTCCCACCAGTCGGGGCGAGAAGCATACATCAAATCATCCACGCTCTTATTCTTGAACATCAGCGCAAGGCTCTTCATGAGCATCGGATAGAGTGAGGCGACCGTCTCGCGATCCACGCTGTGCTTGAGATAAGAACTGGTCAATATGATGAACCAGAGATGATTCCAATTATCAGAAGCACAAAACTCCGTTTTGAAGCCGTCGTCGCGCCAATAATGCGCATGCGGTAGAACGGAGTCCGATTTCGTCAATGAACGCAAGTAAAGAAGATCCTGCTTGACGCGCTCCAGGTCAAACAAGACCGTGCTCAAATCAGTCAACAGCACATCATGGGTGAAATAGAAATTGTACTCGGCTGGGCACGGCATCGGCACAATGTGGCCATTGATATAATGGCGATTCACCGCCAGGATGGCCTTTGACCAACGCGCGGTTTGGGCGAGCGCGGGATCTGGAATAACAAATCGGGCTTGCTGGCTGACATAGGCTCTGACACCGTGCTCGTACTTGTCAATATTCTGTTGCCATTCTCGCAACGCGCGTTGCAGCACCTTCGCGCTTTCGGATTGACGACATGAGCCGACAAGCTGAATCACCACAAGCTCGCTGTCCGGCGGCAGCGTCTTTTGATATGCAAACTCGGCAGCGAGGCCGCGGCTTTGATTCTGAGCCCTCGCGATTTTGCGACGAGCTGCGTCACGTCCATCGCTTGGAAGCTCGCCCACATTTGCCACGAACACCTGCGCCGAATCCGTGTCCGCTTCCTCAAAGTCGGCGAGAAAAACTGCGCCAGAGTTGACATAAGTCGTTCGCGCTTTTTCTTTGCGCTGATAAGATTGGCAAGTGCGCAAGCTCGCCACCAGTGCCGTGAACGCCTTGAACGTGGCTTTCTGCTTTGCCAGATTTTTTATGCGAGTCTGCACAACCATCACCGGCAGATCATCGCAAAAGCGATAAGCTATTTCGATTTTATATGCCGGCTTGGTCTGCATGAAGACGGCACCGTATGGTGTCCAGCGATAGGCAAACGGCTCGCGACCGACTGTATCAATTTTCCCATTCACCGCAAGGATAAAAGTAAACGGCTTGGAATCGTCGCGATGCCAATAATCCCTGCTCAGATCGATGCTATTGGCAACGGGCGAATAGAAACTAATTCGCGCAGGCCAAGGAAGGCTATGATGAAATTCCGCGCCGACATATTTGCCGCCGATTTCGAGTTGGCCACGCTTGCCAGCAAAACTGACTTCGAGAGAATCGTTCTCTGGAGTTTGAGCATGACCAAGCACACACACCAATAGCAGAGTCACAAACAGCAATCGCTTCATTCCCACTTCTGCCAATCGAAATCAATCGTCGGGAAGCCAGGGCGGGGAAACGTGCCTCCTTTCTTTGCGACGATAACATCAATCGCTTGGGGGTCTGATTCGGCGCTGACGGGGAGGCGATCCAGCGCTGATTGATTGATCTGTATCGGATATTCGCTCTTCAACAAGTTGACGTGATGCAGCGTCCGTTTCGTCAGCTCCTCCGCGTAGCAATCCTCACGCACTTGCTCTTTGACGCGCTCAAACGGCAAAACCTTCCCTTGTTTGTCACGATACTGGCGAGGCCTCTCGGCATAGAATCGCTGCATTTGTTCTTCCGTGAGGTTCAGCGATTGGACAAGCTCGGTTTTGGCGCGGGCGTAGACGGATTTTTCTTCCCACCATTGTTTTTGTCTCTGCACGTTGGGGCGGTTTTGCAAACCTCTTTTGAAAGCGAGCTCCGTAAGAAGCTTATCCCGCACGCTGCGCCACACGATTTGTTGTAGTGACGCGAAGTAGCTTTGTGGCGAAGCAGTGTTGAAACGAATATAGGGTTGGCGCGCTTGATACCATGACCAAAAATCTTCGAGCAAAAAATCCCCGCCGGTCAATTTGACGAGCGTCTGATTACGATAGTCACTCGCTTTCACCGAATCCAACGGGCCGGCTTCGGACATCAACGCCGCGGCTAGATTCCAATCGTTGTACTTCTGCGGCGGAAGGATCGACTTGCCAAGCAGTGCGCTCAGCAAGTTGCACGTTTGCCGGACAATAATTGGATCGCGTTCTCGCATCATTCTGTCCACGAACTGATCAGACAACACCTCCGCCTGACGTTTGATGAGGGCCTGTTCGAGGTCATATCTCAACTTCGCGGCCTCGGTTTCCGTAATCACCGGATTCATCGAAATGTTTGTTATCTGCATAAGATAGAATCCATCAGGCGCTGCGATCGGTTGCGAGACCGCGCCGAACGCCAGCGTATCCACGACCCGCGCCATCTCCGGATTCCGATCTTCCAAACGAAACTTGGTTACGCTAAGCGAACGTTCATCCGCAAAAACCGAATCGCTCAACTGTGTGATGAAAAGTGAGTCGAATGATGTGCCTTGCGCCAGTCGTTGTAGGTACTGATTCAGTTGCTCGCGGTTTGAAGTAAACAGCCATCGCAGCTCGAGCTGGATTCGTTCTTTGGCGAGGGCTCCTTCAATTTCATCTTGATCAACAGAAACCTGGCTCAAAATATCATCGCGATAAAGCTCTTCCGTTGCGAGATCGGCTTCCAGCTCTTTCAATGTTGCTGAGACTTGCTGATCTGTTCCAAAGCCACGAGTATAGCCTTCGAGCGCCATCAGCTTTTCACAGATCATAAAGTTAAGATGGCGGGCCTTGGCGTTATCGCGCTTCTTAACAAAGGCGGGGCCAAATTCGTAGCTCAGTAAAAATTCTTCGGCAGTGATATCAAGATTGCCCACACGCGCGACAACGATGGTGTCCATGCCCGCCGGCATAAGTGTCGCACGTGCGAGACGGGGATTGCCAGAGCTCGCAAAGGCATTTAGAGCCGCGAATGAAATCAGTACAATGGTGGCGCAGCGTTTAGTCAACTTAATGCTCCATTGGAAGTAGTAACGCATTGGACGCTCTCCAGCATGAACGTCATGCCCTAAGAGGGGAACTATGAACCTTCTTTCAGAACTCAATCCCAATCGAAAAAACATGCACGGTTTCGAGTCGATCGCGATTTTGATAGGCATAGTCGAATTTGGCAACGGCGCGGCTAAACAGCATTTTGCTTTTGATGCCAGCGCCGAGTGAAAGCCCGCCCTCTGCGTCAGCGAGAAAAAGCGACTGATAACCGCCGCGCAAAAAAATTAAATCGCCTAGCGACATTTCAGTGCCGAGGTTGACGCTCTCATAGTTGTCACTCGGATGCAGCGCATCAACCGCAACGAGCCAGCGATAATTTTCGCTGCGCACGATCTCAGTGGAAACACCGAGTTGAAAGCTCACGGGCAATTGCCAGAAATCAAGATCGATGTTCTGTGGAATGCCTTCATTCGAGCCGAGCTTGCTGTCATCGATGCGATGGAATTGCCGCAGGTCGCGGCCAGACATGCGCATCTTGGAGCCGAAGTTCGTGATGGCCGCGCCGATCACCATACCGCCAAAAAGATCGGTGCGAAACATCACGCCGAAATCAATCGCAAATCCGGTGGCAGACTCATGCCAAATTTGTTGTCGAATATATTTTGCCGTAAACCCGACGCCGAAACGATCACTCAATTGTTTGCTGAACGACAGGCCAATTGCCAGATCGCCCGCACCGAAAAATTCGCCGGTGCCTTCCGGCTTCTCCACCGTGCGCACCGCCAGGTCATTCATTGAGAGCGAAGTGATGCTGACCCCAAATTTCCCCAAGTCACCGACCGGCAAGACCATGCCAACGAAATCAAAGTTGGTCTCGGCAATCCATTCGCTGTGCAGGGCGAACACCTCGTTACGCTGCGCATTGGCAGTGCCAGCGACATTCCAATAAAGCGCGGTGGGATCGTTGGCAATGCTGACGAAGGCGCCGCCCATCGCCGTGGCGCGTGCGCCAACGCCAATCTCTAAAAACGCGGCTGCTGAGGTTCCGGCCTTCGACACCTTGCGGGAAGTCCCCTGGCCGAAGCTTTGATGCACGGCAGTGATTAACAAAATGACTGAGAGGATTTTTGATTTCATAATTCACCATACTTTCAAAAGTTTACTTCAACACCGCAAATCGCCCAATCTTCGTTCCGACATTCGGCGCATCGACGTGAAACACGTACACGCCATACGCGATGTCCATGCCGTCTTTCGAAACGAGATTCCACGCTTCCTGGCCGTCATCAGCGCTGCTCTCGTGCTGCAGCGTTTGCACGTGATTGCCGCTGATGGTGTAGATGCGAATGGTACACTGGCGCGGCAGGTGGATGAAATAAATTCGGCGCTCCCCGCGACCGACGCTCGTGCTCGCCGGCTCCCACGAGGCCGCGCCCACATATGGATTCGGCACGACCGCGATTTTATCCATTTCCGTTTGCGCCTGCGCCAAATCCAATGACGGCGCGTGCGTCACAAATTCAAAGAACTCGCCGCTGCGAAATGGTTTCGAAGTGGCGACTCTGAAAATATCACCGGCTTGCGGCACGCGTTGCTGAGCTTCCGCAATTGTCGTGTCTTTGACAAATGTCACCGACCACGCGAAGCGCGCATTCCGAAAAACATCCACTCGTTTGCCTGCAGAATCACCCGAAACAAAAAAGACGGCATCGTCCGCATTGAAGACCGAATCCTGATTGACATCGCGGAAAATGAATTGAAAATGATCGAGGCCTTCCGTCACATTCTTCACGACGATATTCGAGGGATTCGGTTGACTGAAGCTCGTGGCCGGAAAGCCGAGATCGCCCTGGCCTTTTTCCGTGAAGGTGATTTCGAAATCTGCCGGATAAAAAATTCGGCGATTCTGATACGCCGGCGCAAAGCGCGAATCGAAGCCGGCCTGCACAATGTAGTTGCTGTTGCCTTTCTGCCATTTGGTCTCAGATTGAATGATGCCAACGATGGGGTCGTTTTCCACATCCACCGCGAAGCCATGCAGCACGGGCGTCTGCACTTCTGAGCCCAAGATGTTGGTGAAATGGACCAGCGTGTCACGCCTCGTATAGTCGACGAGCTGATAATCCGGGTGCGCGTCATTGTGAAAAGCAGAACGATTTTGAAACTCGACGCGATAGAGATGGTTTTCTTGCAGCGAGTCCGGATTGAGAATGCTGACGGAAAAGGAGCCCGTGCCAGGGCCGCTGTGCGTGACATTATCCACCTTCGGCTTTACATAGCCCGCAGCCGGCGCGCGCGGCGTGATCGCCGCGGTGTTGATGTCGGCCTTCACGCGGCCATTGATGTCTACTTTAAAAATGCTCGTGCATTCAGAAGGTGGAATGCCCTCGAACTCGTTCTTGATGTTGATGGTGGAAAAACCCTGATCGTATGACACCACGGCGTAGTAATAGGCCTGGCCATTTTGCACGGTGGTGTCGATGAACGAGTGGCGCAAGCCCGAGTCTTTGCCCAGATCGAACAACGCGCCGTTGACATGGACCGGATGCAGGCCCTTCACCCCATCGATCAAATCGAATTGCGCCAGGGGCTTGCGAAACGTGGCTTTGCCAAAGGCATCGGTGATAATTTTGTTCTCCAGAAAATTCGGCTCGGTGCTGCGATAAACGCGATAGCCTTCAAAATTGAACTTCTGATAAAATGCATCGAAGGTTTTCTCGGCGCGATCATCCCAATACAATGTGACACGACGATCGCCAGCCACAGCGGTGACAATGGGCTTGGCCGGCGGTTTGGCAAAGCGATAGTTGGCGTTATAAATCTGCTGCACGGTTTTCTTGCGGCGAAAAAGATCGTCGGTGTCGATGCCAAAGATCAACGCCATCGAGAAGCGCTCAGTCTCGCCGGCCTCCTGTAACGTGCCGGTTTCAGCGCTGTAGGAATCGCGGCCGTTCATGTGAAAGAGATACGACGAGAAAAAGTTGGCTAGATTGACGCCGACCAGCGATTGTCCATGCGGCGCTGGCAAAGCCGAAAGCCCGTCCCAGTTCTCTTCATCGTTGTCGAGATCATACGGCGTGTGCACCGGAAATATTTTGAAGCCGGTGAGGCCAAGTTGATCGGATTCGTCTTTGTCGAGAATGCCAAAATTGGGCTCGCCCTGATCGGGCCTGCCATTGCCTTCGCTGCCATCCGAATCACGGCTGGTGTAGCCTTCGTCGAATGGCCCGATGCCATCGGCGCCCACGTCGTCGTTCAACGGCTCGCCGTTATCCCACCCCCCGTTGGTGTTGAAGTCGCTGAAGCTTTGCCAATTCGCATTCTCATCTGCATCCCAATGCGGCCGCCACGAGTATCCATAAAATTTGCGAAACGCGGCAGTGTCCTGCGCGACGTCGATGAGCGAGGGATCTTGCAACGGATTATCGATGAAAATCTGCGGCTCATTGTCGCGATGCTCATCGGTTAAACCATCTTCGTCATTGTCGCGATGATCATCCGCAATGCCAGGACTTTCGAGAAACGCGTAACCGGAAAACCCAACGGGACTCCAGTTTCCGGGATTGCCAAAAGGCACGGTTGACCACCCATACGAAATGTCCAAAACCTCGTCGTATTCACCGGCATTGTTCGAAGAGTTGTCGTGGCCGCCGATGCCCCAATCCACATATTGCGCGAAGAGCGTCTTCTCATAATCCGTCGTGCCCATGTTGGTGATCTCATAAAACCAAAAGATCACATCTTCGGCGAGCACTTGCGACCATTGAAAACCGCGCGCGCGCACTTGCATGCCCAAGCCGCCGCGCTCGGGATCCTCGCGATCGGGATGAAAGTTGTGCCCAAAAATGTATTCGCGATCTTCGTGATCATCGAAGACAAAGTAGGTTTCGAGATCAGCATTCTGCACGCCTTTGCCGAAGAAGCCATTCCACACGCCATCCCAATCAGAGGGACGATCGGGCCAATGATTCGGCCACGTGAGGGGATTGTTGCTCTGCGCCGGACTCGATTGAAACGGATTGAAGTATCCAGGGAGAGGCCACCAGCCGTAGGTCACACCCGTAGCCGGATCATGGCGCGTGTATTCATAATAATTCGTTTCGAGCGGATGAATGATATTGCCCGTTGGTGTTTTGGTTTCCGCTTGCACGATGATGGCCACACCGTCGAGATACGTGTGCCCGCTGCCTTTGGGCCAAACGCCGCTGAGCGTAGGCACATTGAGCCAATCCGCCACCTCGCCGAAGTTGTAATACACGGTCTGCACCAGGTTGCCGTCCATGAAGCCTTTTTTGGTCTGGAAATGATCGCCTTTGTTTTTGTCGACAAAGTGTTGGGCAAAAGCGCTTGCAGGGATCATGACCAGGAAAAGGAAAAATGGAAGTGGTGCTAGTTTATTTCTGACAAACCGAAACACAACAAACCTCCATCCTGTGTTCAAACAATCAAAAGCCGCACGCGAAGTTGCAGGGGCGCAAAGATTTTTGTTAACGCGAACTTAGTAACTCAATTTTGCTATGATAATGTCACCGAGGCAACATCAAGAAACAGTGCAAAATTGAGGTAGTAATTTTGATTTTAGACTAAAACCCAAACGACGCGCCCACCACCACCTGTCTTGGTGAGCTGTAAAAATCTGGCCGCGTGAAATATTCTTCGATAGTGTTCACGCCGCGCACAACGGGCGACAGCGCTGATGACAACGTATAGCCGGCTCTGCCGGTGTCGCCGAACACGTCGCGCTCATTGGCGGTATCGAACAGATTGAAAACTTTCAGAAAGACAGAAATCTCGCGTCCGGTGAATGACAAAGACTTGGTCAGATACAGGTCGACATTGAAAAACGGCGGGCGATTGTCGCTGTTCTCCAAGCCCGTGCGTTGATTCAACAATGAGGGCGTGTACGGCAAGCCGGAGCCAATCTGGCCGATAAAGCTGGCGATAAAATTCTTGGGTGTGCCGAGCGTCACCGTGAAATTGAGCGAATGGCGGCGATCCCAATCCAGCGGCACGAGCTGCTTGTTCACCTCGATCGGCGGATTGGCCTGCGCCTTGTTGAAATCATCATTGGGATCGGAGGCATTGCCGTGAGCGATCTGATACGTATAATCCACGGTCGCGCCGAGGCCGTTGCGCAACCGTTTCTCCAACGCGAGTGTAATGCCGCGCACATCGCCGTAATCGCGATTGATGTATTTGCCAAACTTGCGGAACTCGTTCTTGATATGCACTTCGTTGCCCAACAAGTTGCGAATGTCTTTGTAATATCCCGTCAGCGTCAAACCGATATCCTCCGCGAGTTGCTGCTGCAAGCCGACCTCATAGACGGTGGTGCGCTGCGGTTGCAAATCCGCATTGCCAATCGTCGAACCCACGAACGCGGGAAAATCGCCGGTGAGTGGAATGCGATAATTGGGATTACGATACAGAAAATCAAACGGCGGAATCTGGAAGAAGTGGCCATACGAGACGTGCACGACGCCACGATCGGTGATGGGAAACGCGACGCCGAGGCGCGGGCTGAACTGATGTTTGGCGGCGGCTTTGCCAAAATATCGCGAGGGGAACGGCGGCTGCAACAGATCGAGCACCGCCACGCTGTCAGGATGAAGAATGTATTCGCCGTCCGGCTGAAAATAATCGAACCGCACGCCGGCATTGACCACGAGATAGTCCAGCTCGATCTTGTCTTGCAGATACGCCGCGGCTTGATAAGGATGGCGCTTGTAGAGATTATTGTCAAACGAGCCTGGCGCCGGCACCGCAGGCTTGAAGCCGCTCTGCGCATCGACGTGTATTTGAAAATCATGATAGTCGAGCGTGTGCTGTTGCACTTCCGCGCCGAATTTGATCAGATGCGCCGCGGTGATCTGGCTGGTGAAATCAATCTTGGCGGTGTAGGTTTGCGCTTTATGTGTGAAGTGCCACATCTCCGTGCCACCGGTGAGAAAGGCATTGCCGCTCACGTCGCGCATGCGTTGCGGATCCACATAGCGCGGATCGAGCGGATTCTCGAATACAAACTGTTTGTTCTCGGTGGTGAAAGCGGAAGCGAGCAGATCGGCAAACGTCGAGGCGCTGAACAGATGCGTATAGGAGGCGCTGAACAACTTCCCCTCTTGCGAGCGGCGATAGTTGCCTTCGGGGTTGAGCTTGAAGCGATGATTATACTCGCGAAATTTTCGTTTCTGATAAAAGCCGTTCAAGCGAATGCCCCGCGTCGGCCCGACTTTAAGAATGATCTTCGCTTGCAACGACACGCGCTCATCCGAATTCATCGGCACAAATTCGTTGTCGCCGGTCGCACCAATGTGCCAGTCTCTAGGATTATCCGCGGCAAAGTTCGAAGAGTCGGAGGGATTGAATTGCCGGCGTCCGTAAATATAACCCGCGCTCTTGATCTTTCTGCCTGAGGCAAAGAAGCTGAGGTGCTTGCTCAACAACGGTACCGGCCCGCTCAGTGTACCTTGCAAATTGTAAACATCGGAGGGCGAAATGTGATCGATATTGTTGAACAGCGTCGTACGGTTGCTGACATAATCACCGGCATAGCCGGAGATTTCGCCGGAGTAATGTTCGCCGCCGTCCTTGGTAACTTGATTGACCACGCCCGACAAAGCTTCGCCATACTCCGCGTTGAAAGTGCCGCTCAAGACTTGCAGCTCTTGAATGGAATTGACTTCGGCCTCGACCGCGGAATTTCCGGAGAAGACATCATTCACCGCGACGCCATCGATTAGATATTTGACCTCGGTGCTGCGGCCGCCGCGAAAGTGGCCTTCAACAACGCCGGCTTGCAGATTCACCGCGCGCCCCACGTCTTCAATCGGAAGCAGCGCCATTTCATCGCCGCCGATTTTGGCTGTCGTGGAGGTCAAATCTTTCTGAATGATCGGCTTTTCCGCGACGACCACGACTTCGCTCATCGTGACAGCTTCTTCGGAAAGCTCGAAATCGAGCTTGGTGGTCAAATCTATCGAGACTTTGACATTGTTCACGGTCGTGATCGCATAGCCAATCATTGTGGCTTTTACTTGATAGACACCGGGTGAAACATTGAGAATGAAATACGTGCCGTCTGCCTTGCTGGCAGCGCCGAGATTCGTTCCGGTAAGCAGAACATTGACGCCAATGAGCGGTTCTTTGGTTTTGGCATCAATAATTTTTCCGGCGATTTTTCCGGTGGTGCCGGCGAAGGCCGCCGTCGTCAAACACAACCAGGTCAGGAGTGTGAGCTTATGGAACATTGCGTTTCGCCGCATCACAACCCTCCGTTTGAAAATCCCTCAGCGGTGAATATTACGAGGAATTTTTT
>DASWHH010000494.1:0-1995 GCA_036398295.1 bacterium | reverse complement strand
AGATAGTCAAACAACGCGTACCTTTGATCGACATACCACCAAACCCCGCCCAGAATCAACAGCCCCAGGATCATTACCATGAACGTCGTACCAAACAGCGTCATGTTATAAAGAACGCGAATGGCACGCAATAGGCGAACGATTGTCCAGAGCGCAAAAAGCATAACGAGCGCAATGGCATAGACCGCCCAATTGGTTTGACTGATGATGCGATGGTAAATCGGCACGATCGGCAAAAGCCAGACAAAGTTCGCGCTGTCCCAAAAAACCACTGTAAAAAACTGGCGCAACGGCAAATTTTCGCCGACAATGTAGTCGAGGGTCTTCAAGAACAAGATTAAGAAGAAATACAGAGCATAGAGTGACAAAAGTAAGACTGGAATAAAAATCAGCGGATTCCAAATCAAGCGAATTACTGCCAGCTTCAAGGAAAACGAGAAAATAAAGAGGTTTAGCACTGAATTGAAAAGCAAATCGTAGCGCAATCGAAACAGGATGCTGGAAACAACAATACTCAACAACATGCAAACGACGAAACTCAACATGGCGGTGTGTGCGAAGGGCACCTTCCGGCGCTCGCGCAGCTCCATATGAAAACCGTGCGGAAAAAGAAATACCCGCCGCAAACCGCTTCGCAAACGGCTATCGCGATTTAGATTGAAAAGAAAGAGCAAGAGAATTCCGAGTCCCGAAATTGGATAAATAATAGGGTTGTACGATGGTACCGGCAAGGCGGCCGTCATTCTCCGGAGACCGCTCCCAAAAAAAGACCGAACAACTTCATGAGCAACTCGCTCACCGTGATCGCGGCTAATAATTCCGGACAGGTGCAGATCCGGTGCGGGGCGTCGGGCAAAAATCAAATTGGGCTGCGCCTCTCTCCAATCAGCAATGGTGTGAATGAAGATGCCCGTCGCGAGCCGAGTGGAATCAATTCTTGCCAGCGCGCGCTCCAGCCTACTTGCCTGACGGTGCTGCGCTTTGACGATGGGAGGCGTTAACCCGGCAGCCGTCGGTTGCAGGCCATCCGATTGATAAAACGACAGTGTTCCCCCTTCGTCAGCGAGCAATAACGGGAATCCCAGCGAGACAAGTCGCGGAGAGTTGACTTCCTGCGAATTCAGGTAGTT
Organism: bacterium; assembly: GCA_036398295.1. Lineage (GTDB taxonomy): Bacteria > Zhuqueibacterota > Zhuqueibacteria > Oceanimicrobiales > Oceanimicrobiaceae > DASWHH01. The sequence goes on along the minus strand of DASWHH010000494.1, from coordinate 865 downwards.
CAAGAATTCGATGACATCTTCAGGCTCGCGATTGTAGCCATCAACAAATATAAAATTGACCGCTGGTGCGGGTAATGACCCCAATTTTCTGAGAAACCGGTAGGCAAGGTAAGTCGGCCTCTGTAGTTGCTTCCGAACTATGACGATCAGATTGTTGACAGCATCAAGAGCTGCTGGATGACTTAAATGCAAATCGCAGCCAAGGCCCAAGCCGGCAAACGAAACGTGCAAAGCATCACGTTTCAGCATCTCATCGAGGTATCTGGCAACCAGGCCTTTGAATTCTTGAATTAGAAAAAAATTATCGGGCACAAAGTTCAGAGGAAGTTCCTGAAAAACCAGCAATCCCAACTCATCGCAAGTCGATAAGAACGATGGATGCGGCGGCAGGCCAACCACCCGGACGGCATTGGCGCCCGTCTCTTTAATGAGTTGAACCCTGTGCCGAATGGCTGTGATATCGGCGACCGGCCCGCTATTTTCATAATTTTCATACCAGTCCAGGCCTTTGACCCGGTAGGGCTGCCCATTGAGTAGAAAATCTCTTTCCACCGCCACAAATTCGCAAAAACCCAGCGAAGAAATAAATTCATCGATCAACTTGCCATTTTGGATGATTGAACACCGCAGCTGGTACAGTGTCGGCTGCTCCGGACTCCATAACTCGACGTTCGTGATTTCCAAAATCAAACTCACGGAAGCCGAACCGGAGCCGGGGACGATAGTTAGAGTATCCAGCCTGGCGCGACCGAGCAACCTGCCGGTGCTGTCGCTCACCGCAAGCTCCCAGGCAAAAGGACTGCCCGAGAGCGCCCGCCCGGCCCTTTGGATTTGCGCCTTTACCGTGAGTGTACAATCCTTGTAA
>DASWHH010000493.1:0-5173 GCA_036398295.1 bacterium | reverse complement strand
GAGCCTGACCAAGTCGAGGTTGCTGACGTCGGGGTCGACGTCGCGCGGAACCGCCATGTCAACGATGAGAAGCGGACGAGTACGCCTTGCAGTCAAAGCTTCTTGCACGATCGGTTTCGACAATACCACGTGCGGCGCGCCAGTCGAGCTGATGACCACGTCGGCGTCATTCAAACAATCTTGCAGTTTATCAAACCCGAAAAATTTTATGTTGAACTGTGAAGCAACCTCTTTGACTTTTTCTTCCGTGCGATTGATAACAGTAACATTATTAGCTCCGCCTTTCACAAGAGCTTTCACTGCCATCAGGCTCATCTTACCCATGCCGATCACCAAAATGTTGAGACCGGACAAACCGTCAAACGACTTTTCCACCAACGCCACCGCAGCATGGCTCACCGACGCGGAGTGCTCGCTCAAGGCAGTTTCGGTTCGCACGCGCTTGCCGACGGTCAAAGCATTTCTGAACAACGCCGACAGCAGCGGCCCGACGGCTTTAAATTTTTGCGCCGATTCAAACGCCTCCTTGATCTGGCCCTGAATTTGGGCCTCCCCCAGTATCATCGACTTCAAACCACTCGCAACCGAAAAAAGGTGTTGAACGGCTTCAGCATCCTCAAGTGTATAGAGGTATCGCTCAAAATTCTCGAGCGGCGTCTTTCGAAAATTGGAGACAAATCCCTTTAATTGGTGAATCCCTGCGAGCGCATTCCTGGCCGTAGCATAGATTTCGACACGATTGCAGGTGGACAGAATTACGGCTTCTTCTATTTGCGAATCTAAACCACCTTGTTTGGCGAGCTCTATCGAGGCATCAGGTAAAATGGAGGGGTGAAAAGCAAGCTTTTCACGAAGTTCTACCGGGGCCGTCTCATGGTTAAGTCCAAGTAAAATAAAGTGCATGGTGCTGTTCTTGTTCTTAATTCCTAATAGTAACGATTATTAATTATCGCGCTTCATTTATCAAAAATGGTGCCAGCGGGATTTAGCCGCATCAGGAGACTCCCTGAATCAGGTTATCTTGTTGAAAATAAACCTATTACAAACAAATCAAATCTTAACTCTCACCATGACTTTATGGTGGATTTTTTCCAATATGAAAAAACATCGGTTAAAATTGAAAAGAGGCCAATTCCCTTTTCGTCACAGAATTGCAAAATCGGAATTTTGTTGTTGACATTTGAAAATATTCTGGATATTATTGCGTCATGCAAATTCAATTTACACAACAAGTTAAATCATAATCGGAACGATTATTAAATTGAAGGAGCCAGAAAAAGTATGGCAAAATTTTTGTCGGCCTTGGTGTGTATTTTCTTCGTGTTTGGTTTTCAAACCACTGCGGCGCAGCAATCCACGGAGCAGGACACATTGCGAGAACTAATGCGCAGAATCGATATATTGACGGAAGAAATTGAGAAATCCAAGCTAGGCGAAGTAGCCGAAACTAAATATGAGAGTCGATTTGGAATGGGACCGGCGGCTTCTCGGGTTTATCAGTTAACAAAGACCGGTGTTTCTTTGGCTGGATATGGGGAAATCGTCTATAGCAACTTTGCGAGCGAATTGGACAATGGAATTGCCACATCGCAGAAAGACCAAATCGACTACCTGCGCCACATCACCTACTTTGGATTTCGTTTTAATGATTGGCTGCTGTTCAACTCCGAAATCGAGTACGAGCATGCGAAAACCGACCCCTCTTCGCCGGGGGCCGTCTCCGTCGAATTCGGTTATGTTGAAGCCATGCTCAACCCGGTCATTAACATTCGTGCTGGCATGGTATTGGTACCCGTTGGCATCATAAACGAGTTTCACGAACCCCCCACTTATCATGGTTCGTTACGCCCTGAAACCGAACAACAAATCATTCCCACCACATGGCGGACAAACGGCTTTGGGCTGGTGGGTGCAACCCAAAGAGGTTTTGGTTATAGACTCTACGTGGTAGAAAGCTTGAATGCGGCGAATTTTTCCTCCAGTGGAATTCGCAGCGGTAGGCAAAACGGCGCGCAAGCCCTGGCCGAAAACCTGGCCATCAGCGGACGGCTGGACTACACTGGCGTGTCCGGACTTGACGTCGGCGGCTCTTTCTTTGTCGGCAATACCGGGCAATCGTTATCCGACACCAGCGGCAATGAATTGGACGCCAGACTATCCCTTTTTTCAGTCCATTTTATGTTTGCCAGAAAAGGCATGGAGCTAAGGGGACTATTTGTCCAATCGACGATCTCGGACGTCGCAGAATTGAATGCCGTGCGGGCGTTCAGCGGCGCGAATTCCATTGGCGAAAAGCAACAGGGCTATTATTTCACGCTTGCGTACGATGTCTTACCGCACTTAATGACGGGCACAACACACTATCTCGCACCGTTTGTGCAATATGAAAAGCTCAACACCCAGACCGAGGTGCCAGCTGGATTTGCAAAAAACCTCACGCGGGAGCGCAGCAACCTGTCATTCGGTTTGACCTATAAACCGCATCCCAATGTTGCTTTCAAGGTCGATTACATCAATCGCGACAACGAAGCGAACAGCGCTCTCGACCAATTCAATGTTGCAGTCAATTACTTGTTCTGACAGGTAAAACGGTGTTAGCCGGAATAATTCACGCGGGGGTCGCTGAGAACGCTGAGGCTCCCAAAAATCTGGATTCTAAGTTTCAAAGCAAATTCTTGCAAGGTTGGATGTACAATTCTATCTGTCTCGTCTTTTTTAGTTTAGTTGGTTTCTCGTTGAGCCACGGCCAGGTTTTCAAAACCCAGTCCGATGTTTTGCAGGAAGCCTTTCCCAAAAACTCGCGTGTGGAAAGAAAGGTAATTTTTTTGACGGATGAACAAATCACCAATATCGAAAAGCGGGCGAAAGCAAAATTAGAAACCAAGCTCATAACTTACTACGTTGGCAGTGTGGATGATAGCACAATCGGATATGCATTTTTTGAAACCAATGTCGTTCGCACCAAGCCGGAAACCTTTGTGGTGATACTGAAACCGGATGGCTCCATAAAATCCGTTGAAATCTTGGCTTTCTATGAACCGCTGGACTATCTTCCCACGCCGCGCTGGCTGCGGTTATTCAACGACAAAATTTTGAGCGACAGCCTTTGGCCGAAGCGGGATATTCACAACATAACTGGCGCCACGCTCACCGTGCAGGCCATCACCCAGGGGGTTCGAAAAACATTGGCGATCTACGGGATCATCACCACTAAGGAAGGTTTGAATTGAAGTACATGCAAAACGGCGGATTTCAAAATCATAAATTGATGAAGCTGACATTACTGTTGACGTTGGTTTTCCTGTTCGGATTTTGGTTGACCAACTTCGCCTTCTATTTTTCGAAAATGTCGATCACAGCCCAGTCGGTGAGGGATTATTACCTCGGTTCCGAAGAAAATTACACCATGCCGCGGACCTACCAATCCATGCTGGAAGTTACGCACGCCCATCTACCGATGATGGCGTTAGTCGTGCTCCTGACCACCCACTTGCTCATCTTTGCGCCTTATGAGACAAAAACCAAAACCATTTTCATCACCAACGGCTTCCTCCTCGCCCTGCTCAATGAATCCGCCGGCTGGCTGGTGCGATTTGTGAATCCGGCCCTGGCATGGTTGAAAGTAATGACTTTTTTTTCTTTCCAGGGCGTGCTGGGATTTCTAATTCTCGCGCTCTCAGTTTTTCTGTTAAGTGGCCGGGCGCTCAGACTAAAATTTCACAGTAACAATGCAGGTACCCTGGTTCATAACAAGGAAGAAATGAAACTTTAAGACGGAGACAATGAGACAAAAGATATCGTACGCTCTGATTCTTTCGCCCCTGGTGGTGGCTATTCTCTTTTTGGTTGTGCCCTCGCTTAAGAACTTCAGCTATGAACCAGCTTATCGCGACGATGGCCAGCTCATGCCATCGGACATTCGCCCGGATAAGCTAATTTTCCTGCTGCAATATATTGGCAAAGACTACGGTGGCGCCGTTGAAAATAAAAAGGTGGTCAACCCGTTCGAATACCAGGAAATGAATGATTTTACTCTCACGGCACTGGAGTGGTATTCAAGACTCCGTCCCGAAGGTGCCGATGAATCAATCCAGCAAAAGCTTCAGCGGTTGAAAAGTCTCGTTGAAAACAAGGCGGATTGGTCGGATGTTAAAGCTCTGACCAGCCCACTCATCCGAGACCTCTCCCAGGAATTGCACGTTTTTAGCTTTCCTTTAAAAACGCCAGATTTGAAAAAAGGTCAAGACTTCTACAACATTGCCTGCGCCGATTGTCACGGCGTGAGCGGAAAGGGCCGCGGTCCGGCCGCCTCATGGCAGTCTCCGTTGCCCAGCAACTTCAACGATTCGGCGCGCATGAACGAAGCAACACCACATCAGTTTTACAACGCCATCACGTTTGGGGTGGCGGGAACGGCCATGCCTTCTCATCAAATAGCGTTCACCGACCAGGAACGCTGGGATATTGCCTTCTATTTAATGACCCTGCGTGACGGGTTTCACCCGCAACCACCCGGTCGCGATTTCGGTTTCTCCATGAACGATCTTGCAGTGACGTCAAACGAAAATCTCCTCGCGCGGATCCGAGCGCAAAACCATGCCAGCGGAGAGGACCCGGAGTCTTTGCAGATCGTCGACCATCTGCGCCAGAATCCACCTCAGGTTAGCCCTGACGAACAGCTCGCGTATACCCGACAAAAACTCAACGAGAGTTTTGAGGCGTATGACAACGCTAACCCTTCCGTCGCGATGGAGTCAATCATGGATGCCTATCTGTCAGGTATCGAGCCGTTGGAGCCGATGCTCGCTCAAAAAAGGAGTTCTCTGGTTGCCGCAATCGAAGCTGATTTCAGCAAGCTGCGCAGTGCGGTGCGTGCAAACCAACCAGTTCCCGTGGTGGCCGAATACCACCAAAGTCTGAATAGAACGCTGGAGGAAGTCGGTTCGGAACTGGCGTCGTCAACCGCCCAAAAGGGATTTGCCTGGCTGCAATCTTTTACGATCATTTTGCGAGAGGGTATAGAAGCGATTCTTCTGATTGCGTTGATGATTACCTACCTGGTTTCCATCGGATATCAGACTTTGAAAAAATACGTTGTGGTCGGCGCACTGGCGGGACTGGCCGTGGGCGGGTTAACGTGGCTGGCAGCCAATTCCATTTTCAAAATAACAAC
>DASWHH010000492.1:0-3238 GCA_036398295.1 bacterium | reverse complement strand
CGCGGTATTACTCGGGCGCAAGACCTACGAGTTTGCCGCCGGCCAAACCGGGGCAAAAGGGAAGGGCAAAAAATCAAAAGGCAAGACTTCGTTCGGTTCGGGTATGAAAAGCTACGTTTTCTCACGCACGCTGAAAAACGCGGCGGATGACAACGTCCATATCGTCTCCGAAAATGCCGGACAGTTTGTCCGCACTCTGAAAAAGGCGGCGGGCAAAGATATCTGGCTGATGGGAGGGGGCGATTTGGCGAGAAGCTTGCTGGCGGAAGGCGTGGTCGATGAAATCAGTTTGGCGGTGCATCCGGTGTTGCTCGGCTCCGGACTGCCCCTTTTTCCCGAAATCGGTAAACAAGTCGACCTGGAATTGGTCGAGTGTAAAGCTCACCCGAACGGCGTCGTGCAGGTTGTCTATCGGGTGAAGAATTGAGTAGCTGAGATTACGTCCGGCTTCACCACTCAAGTCAAAAATCTGCACACAAAGAGCGTTGGAGGTGACGAAATGACACAACCAAATCATCCGCCCAGATTATGTACTCTGCAATTCTGGTGAGTATGCTTGGCGTGACTCTACGTTGTCAGAAAATGACCGTCAAACCTGAGCATGGACTTGTGCCGTGATTTGCCGCCGGCTGCCGCGCCAGTCGATGTCATCCCGCACTAACGACATGTGGCTGAATTCGGGCCCTAACGTAATATAATCAAACGACCCAACTAACCCTAAAAGGAGGAACATCATGAAAAAGCTAACTCATTTATTCATTGCCGTTGTCGCCACTATGCTGGTCGTGGCTTTTGCTGCCCGGCCGGCCATGGCGCAGGACGCGGCGAAAGTCGCGGCGGATGTCTGCAAAGTGATCCTCGAAAATGACCGCGTGCGCGTGCTCGATTTCTGGGTCAAACCCGGCCAGAAGGTGGCGATGCATTCGCATCCGGCCCACATCACTTACTTCATAACTGCAGGTAAAATGAAGACTACTCTGCCGGACGGCAAAGCCACCGAGGGCGAGCCCAAAGCCGGCGATGTGCGCTGGAGCGATCCGGTGACCCACGCCAACGAGAACATTGGCGCCGCCGAGTCGCACGTGATTGTGGTTGAGTTGAAAGAGGCGCCAAAAGAGGAGCCAAAGAAGTAGCAGCGGAATCCGCGAATCAATTCCGCGTTCCAATGACTGCGCTGGGGATTTGCTTGACAGAACGAAGCACAAATCCCCAGTGAGGGTCATCCTCCCGAAAATCGGAAGTGGAGCTTCATGGCGAAAGAAGATATCAAGGACCTCAAGAAATTTCTCAAGCCATTCCTTCCAAACGTTCAAGAAACAGCTCTGTGGTTAAGAGATTTTGTTGAATTCTTGTTGAACAAAGCGCGGAAACCGTTATATGAACAAGCATCAAACAAGTCATATCACTCATATTTCTTGGGGCCGTGTGGAAGTGGTAATAAACGACCAGGTACTCAAATTCAAAGACTGCAAAGTGTGGCCTGAAGGCGCAAAGGCATGGGACTGGAGCATTACTTGCACCCACCATCGACCAGGCACCCAGCCCGCTGATATTGAGGAAATCTTAGAGCATGGCGTAGAGGTAATGATCCTCACGCGCGGCATGGAGCTGATGCTGCACACCTGTCCAGAAACTGGGCACTTGCTACGTTCTAAAGGCATCGAGTATCATATTGAAGAAACGAATCAGGCCGTCGCCCTTTTCAATCAACTTACGCAGCAAGGCAAACGAACTGGTGGTATATTCCATTCAACCTGTTGATTCACTGTTCTTCCTGTGAGAATTAAATCGAAAACTAATTGCAGTTAGAAAACCAGAAGCGAGTTTATGAAAACAAATACAACGGTTCGGCTGAGCGCACACCTATTCTCATTAGCACTGTTTATGGCGGTCACTGAGGCCGTTGCTCAGGAGGAGCAACAGCCCATCAAGATATTTGGCTATTTTCAGAATTCATTTCAGGAGTGGACCGCCTTCGAGGATCAGCCGAAATTTAATTCCTTCAGCTTGCAGCAGCTTAATCTTTTTTTTCAAAAAGACTTTGGGCCCAGTTGGACTGCCTTTGTGAATTTTGAATTCGTAAATAACTTTTCATCCAGTCGTCAGTGGGGCTCCGCAAATCTCGAAGAAGCGTGGCTAAAATATCAAGCCGACATGAGATTCAATTTAAAACTTGGATTGCTTTTACCCATATTTAACAATCTCAATGAAATCAAGAATCGCACGCCTTTGCTTCCGTACGTGATCAGACCGTTAGCCTATGAAACGTCATTTAGTGAAATTATTCCGATCGAGGTGCTAACACCAGTTCGGGCGTTTGTGCAGGCCTACGGTTTTTTCCCTTCGGGTGAAGTGAAAATTGACTATGCTGCGTATGTCGGGAACAGTCCAAACATAAACGACAATTCCCTCGAGGGCCAAACGGGCGTCGATACCACCGCGACCTTCCTGGTCGGTGGACGCTTGGGTGTTCGCTATCGTGAACTAAAACTTGGGCTTTCGGCGACCTATGACAAAGATAATATATTTGAGAGCCGGGCGGCGGATTTTGATATTCCGCGCCCAGAATGGAACGAAATACCCAAGACCCGGCTCGGCGGCGACCTGTCCTATGAATATGCCAACTTCTCATTCGAAAGCGAGTTCATCAAAGTTGATATGGAGAAAGACACGCCGGGATTGAGCGCGAACCTCGACTTTTATTATGCAACCCTGGGCTACCGGGTCACCGAAAAACTGTTTCTTTATTCCAGTTACTGGGTGATGGATAGCCGTCTCGTAGTTTTAACTCCGGGCCTCGAAGTGAGTGAAGGCGGGGATATTCGGGTCTATACACTCGGCGGCTGGCATCGTTTAACCGATCGAATTAGTTTGAAAGCACAGTTTTCCAGGGTAATCTCTAAGGAGGAGAATCATCTAATTACCGAGGATGAGACGACAACGGTACGAGACAACTTCAGCGTTTTCGGACTTGCCGTCTCTGTATTTTTCTAGTTTTGAAATCTTAATGCGTGGCAGGAGAACGATGAATATAAAAATTGTGATCGTCATAATTATTTCCTTGTTAATCTGTGCTGTAAGTGCCTTTGGACAGGTTGTCGTTATCGCTAATAAGTCCGTGCCTGTAGATACAATTAATAAGACTGACTTGTTGGACTACTACACCGGCGATATCAGGAAATGGAGCGATAATCAACCAGTAGTCGTTTTTGATCTGAAATCGAACGTTGAAGCAAAG
>DASWHH010000491.1:0-4572 GCA_036398295.1 bacterium | reverse complement strand
TTTAAAGGACTTCATGCTGGCCAGGTCTCATCTTCCACCACCGCCCACTCCTTTAGGATTTGCTCATTTCCGTCTTCAAAGAGACGGCAGGTTTCGGCGAGCTGTTCCTTTCTCTCTTCCCGTCTTTTGTCGCTCAGATACGACTCGAACGCATCGCGTCCGAATTCAGCCATCGTGATACCCATCTTGTCCACCCAGACCTCGATCTCCTCGCGCAGATTGTTAGGAATATACATTACGAATCGTTGCCGGCTTTTGGCGTATGCTCTGCTTCCCATGTACTACTCCTGTTGGTTACTTCTTTGGAATTGATTGTTGACAAAAAAACTATCAGGAATACTGAAGAAACTGCTACATTAATTAAGGGTACAGCGAAACAACCCTTAGGAAGTGCCATTTACGGATCAAAGTGAAGGTTTCACTCGATTTGCGATAGTCATATTACGCATCGTTCATTTATAAGTTACACCTTTTTAGCGAGAAAATTGCTAAGTTAGATACAGAGATTTACAGTGGTTTATTCCTGCGAGGAAAAACAGCCGGAGGAAATTGAAGGTGAGATTTTTTGCAATAATTTTTGTCAGCAAGGACGGTAAAATCACTGAACAATCACAGTACCAGTTTCTGCGGAGCGATCTTGATGAATGCTGCAATAGTATGTGAATGACCCTGCTGAATTGAAAGTGTGAGAAAAGGAACCGCCATTTCCAAGATTAGGCGAGTTGAAATCTGTAGTTGGGTTCATAAATGAGCCGCTATCAACGGAATGAGTTTGAGTGTCCATGTTAATCCACACGACGCTGGTTCCCTGAGTTACAGTTCGAGTCTTCGGGTTGACGGATCCACCCTGAAACCAGATTTCATTAGGACCTGGACTTTCCGGTTCTGTGGGGTTGGTGGCGCACTGCCAGAAGAACAGAGTTGCTGTACAGAACAGGCTGAGAAAAATCGTTCTTGATTTCATCTGTTTTTCCTCCTCGATCAAGTCGGTATAAAAACAACAGGCTTAACAGTAACTGCCAAGATAATAAGTTTTTTGAAATAGTCAATAGCGCTTGATCGCGGAGTTACCTTTATCGAACAAAAGCCATTTTGCGGCTTTCGGCGAGGCCGCCAGCCTGCAATCGATAGAGATAAATGCCGCTCGGCAGCAACTCGCCGGCGTCGTTCGTGCCGTTCCACAGGACTCGGTGAGAGCCTATATTCAGCCGGCCCTGTACCAGCGTTCTCACTTTCTTGCCCAGCACATCGAAGATTTCTAAACGGCCATCAGCTGTTTTGGGCACGCGGTAATGAATCACCGTACTGGGATTGAAGGGATTGGGATAGTTCTGGGCCAGGTTGAATTGTGTCGGTAAAACGTGATCGTCATTGTTGACTGCGGTTGGCAGGAAGGTCACGGTGAGCAGCGGTCGCGCTCCGGGGTTGTCATTTTCTTTGGTATCGAAGCGTTTGGCGGTTTGCAGTTGTTCTTCATCGCCAATGATAATCCAGCCAAAGTTTTGGGATGGGTTGCTCACCCAATCCTGCACATCGGCGATCATCTGCGGTGTCGGTCCCCAGGTGTAAGGCCCATTCCCACCTACCAAAACGCTAGCGCTAACCGTCGCGGAGAAGTCGCCACCGGCAGAGTTCCAAAGTTCGCTATTAAAAAAACGGTGAATCCAGGTGGCATCGCCGGCGGTGGCTGGCGCGCCGACGCCGCCCGTATTGAACGACGTGCCTTCTCCCCAATCTGCCAACAATCGCTGCAGTGCGATCGTGCTTGCGCCCGGATTGGTCATGGACATGTTGAGGGTGAGGGTGACGCTTTGAACGGAGGCGACGGCGGGGATGCTGGAAAGGTCAAACGCGATGACCCCACGCCGCAAGGTTTCCTGGCCGGTCGGGCTGGTGCGACCCACAAAGAAAACCGGTCCGGCGCCGTTGCTCCTGGGCGATTGATTGAGTTCGGGCTCGATGAGGGTGTTATCTTTGCCGGGCGTGAAGGTCAGCACGGTTTGCGAGGACGAGGAGGTTGTCAAAACCAAGAGGCTCAGAAGCGCCAAATGTTCTCCGAGTTTCATAATTCCCCTTTTGTATTATTTCGTGAGTTATCTGATGAAGGCCATTTTTCTGGAAGAGACAAAATCGCCGGCGCGCAGGCGATACAGGTAAACTCCGCTGGCGAGTAATTCGCCGGCATCGCCCTTGCCTTCCCACTGCACTTTATAGGAGCCGGTTGGCTGCTGGGTGTTGACGAGCGTACATACTTTCTCTCCAAGCAAACTGAACACCTCTAAAACCACTCGCAGCGAATTGGCGGCTGGTGGAATGGTGTAGGTGATCACGGTCGTAGGATTGAATGGATTGGGATAATTTTGAGAGAGACTAAATCGGGCCGGCACACCGGGGTCATCTTCCACGCTGGTCGGCGGGGTGAAGCTGACCGTCAGCACCGGACGATTTGCGACAATCGGGCTTTGCCGGGAGTCGAAACGTTTGGTACTGCGCGTTCCTTCATCTCCGGTCAAAATCCAGCCGAAGTTGTTCGCAGGATCGTTCACCCAGCCCTGGACATCGGCAACCATGTTGGCCGTGGAGCCCCAGGTGTACGAGCCCGTGCCGCCAACGGATGTGCTGGCGCTGACTGGTTGTGAGAAGTCGCCGCCCGGACTATTCCAGGTTTCGCTATTGAAAAAGCGATGAATCCAGGTGGCATCGCCGCTTGCTGATCCTGCGCCTGAGCCGCCCGAGGCGTTTGAGGTGCCCTCACCCCAATTGGACAGGACGCGATGCAGTGCCACCGAGCGGGCGGGGACCATCGTTTTGTTCACGACAAGTCGCAGCGTGACACTGGTTACCGTCGATCCAGTCGGAATGGAGGACAGGTCGAATGCGATGAGTGCCCGCCGCAGCGAACCGTCATTGTTTGCGCCCACAAAGAAAGAATCGCCGGCGCCGTTGCTCACTGCCCCGGTCGAGCTTTCTATAAGGGTATTATCTTTGCTGGCTGAAAAAGTCGTTTGGGCTGGCAGTGATTGCGCGCCAAGGCTCAGCAGCACCACAGCCCCCCATACGACGACGCTGCATTTAAATGTGGCAGCCATATTTCTCCTCCTTATTAGTTTTCTGTTTTTCGGTTCTAATGAGAACTTTTTTCGAGAGCGCGGTTAATTCAACCCGGTTAATTTCCCGAACTTTTTGTGCGACCAAAATCCGAAAGCTAGGGGGAACGCCATCAACAGCATGATCGGTTTAGCCGCGGCTGCGAAGCCAAGACCGCACACCAGTGTGGCGTAGGTGATAATCTTGCCCTTTTTGATAAGGGATGGCGAGTGTTTGAGATTGGCGCTATGGTGCCCATAAAGGATGATGAGACTTAGGGCAAAAAAGGCTATCAAAAAAAAGTGAAACTTGACAGTGGCTACCAGGAAAATCAGCGCGGCGGCAACCAGACACCCATAAACGTAGCGCCGGCTGCCTGCGAGTCCCAGGAAGACAACCGTCGTGTTCTTTTTGGGCAGCGCCCGGCAATCGTGCTCGATATCCACGTAATGAAAAAAAATCATAATGCCAATGTAAATTAGGCCGATGCCGAACGCCGTCAAACCGGCAACTGGAGCGATGGACAAGCTCTGGGCGTAGAAACTGCCCAGTACCAGCAAAAACATGCCGGCAAACCCACCCAACCACTCTCCAAGAAAAGGCCGGTAGGAAAAGCGAAAGGGCGGCAATGAATAGAGCAGCCCGCTGAGATAGCCCGGTAACATGAAGAATAACACGATTTCAGCATTGATCAATTTCGCACATGCCAGCAGCAAAACCAACAGGGCAACGTGGCTGATGATGAACGCTTTCCATAAATCTGCGACTGAGAGCAATCGCGCCTGCAGCACTTTGCTGCCACCTGATTTTTGCACGCGCAGGTCATAGCTATCGGCGCCGCTTTTCCAGTCAAAGATTTCGTTTACGATGTGCGTCGGATAGCCCTGAATTAAGGCCGAAATTGTCAGTACTAACAAAAAAGCCAGCCATTTTATTTCGTGGCCTTCGAAAATCGCCAACGCCGTTCCGGTCAAGGTTCCGGTAAATGACCAGACCATCACCGGCAGGATACGAAACAGCATAAAATAACCTTTGACTTTTCTAAGCATGTTTAAAAAGAATTTCTTGTAAGATAATGAAAGTCCCCGGGGTGGCATCTTAGGATGAAAATGGTGCAGCAAATTTAGAATTCACCACTACAAAGTCAAGGACAAACTATCTAAAATTTTCGAATAACCGGGAATGCCAAGTCGGTCAGCATTGTCAGATTAGTAGTTGAAAACAATGCTCCGGTTTTTTATATTTCGGTTGGGATTTTGCGTGTTAATACAACGCCGAAACTTTTTGAAAGGATGCTCGTTTCTTACACTCGGCTAATCAATTTGTAACCATTTTCAAATCTTGTGGATGGAGGAGGATTTATGAACACTGAAACCATGGTTGAGAAACCAGCGACCGGTGAAGAACCGGGTGTCGTTCAAAAGATTATTGGCATCTTTACTTCTCCCGCCAAGACATTTGCCAGTCTTGATGTCAACCCTGCCT